>DOOK01000412.1:855-3225 GCA_003512805.1 Erwinia sp.
GTGAGGATTTGCGGGAGGAGGATTCCGCCTTAAGACGCGGTAAAAACAGCCTGGACCCTGTTTTATCTTTTGTATGCGTCAGCGAAAGAATAAATTTCACTCAACCTGCTGCTATCCAGGGCCAGAAAAGATAATTTTCCCCCGGATACGTTACAGCTGGTCTGCTGTTTCCCAGAGAAACAATGAATTTATTTAAGGGCTGTCGCGCGACAGGCGTAAATGGCCGCACTGCCAGAGAAACATCACCCGGCTTGCTGTAATGGCAGTGCGTGATACCGCCAGAGCAACGCAATGCTTTCTGACCTGCGCCAGGCTATTTGATACCCACTGTTCCTGCCGCTACCCTTATGCCACGTCAGGCAGTACCATACGCCCCAACAGATTAATGAGGTAAAAAGTATGAAACGTGCAGTAGTGGTATTCAGCGGCGGACAGGACTCAACCACTTGCCTGATCCAGGCCTTGCAGCAGTATGATGAAGTACACTGCCTGACCTTTGACTATGGCCAGCGGCATCGTGCCGAGATCGAGGTCGCGCGCGAGCTTGCGCAATCGCTGGGTGCAAGGGCGCATAAAGTGCTGGACGTCACGCTGCTCAACGAGCTGGCGGTCAGCAGCCTGACGCGAGACAGCATTCCCGTTCCGGCCTGGGATCCCGATGCCAGCGGCCTGCCGAGTACATTTGTACCGGGTCGCAATATCCTCTTTCTGACCCTGGCCTCAATTTATGCTTATCAGGTTGAGGCCGAAGCGGTGATTACCGGCGTTTGCGAAACCGACTTCTCCGGCTATCCGGACTGCCGCGATGAATTTGTTAAGGCGCTGAATCATGCCGTCGAGCTGGGTATGGCACGTGCGGTGCGTTTCGAAACGCCTCTGATGTGGCTCAATAAAGCCGAAACCTGGGCGCTGGCAGACTACTGGCAGCAGCTGGCGCGGGTACGTAACGACACGCTCACCTGCTATAACGGTATCAAAGGCGACGGCTGTGGCGAATGTGCTGCCTGTCACCTGCGTGCTAACGGTCTGCGCGATTACCAGCTTAATAGCGCTGCGGTGATGCAGGAAATGCAGCACAAAACCGGGCTGCGCTGATACAAAAAATACCGCGTATCAGATCAACAGCGCTGTAATGAGGCAGGAAGTGCAGCACAAAAACGGTCTGCGCTGATGCAGAAAATACCGCGCATCAGATCAATAGCGCTGCGGTGAGGCAGAAAGTGCAGCACAAAACCGGGCTGCGCTGATACAGAAAATACCGCGTATCAGATCAACAGCGCTGTAATGAGACAGGACGTGCAGCACAAAACCGGGCTGCGCTGATGCAGAAAATACCGCGCATCAGATCAACAGCGCTGCGGTGAGGCAGGAAGTGCAGCACAAAAACGGTCTGCGCTGGTAAAGAAAATACCGCTTAAAACGGCCTTACGCTGACAGCATCTCTTCCAGTCGCTGCTTCAGCTCGCCGACAATCGGCTGCGCTTTTTGCGTGCGTAGATCGACACAGACAAAGGTCAGGGTGGCATCGGCTATTGCTTCGCCTTCCGGCAGGAGCGTAACGGTCTGGCCAATAACGCCGCTTTTTCCGCCCAGCTGAACCAGGTGGCTGTTAATCGCTAACTCGTCGCCCAGTACGGCCGGGCGACGATAGTTAATGTTGATGTTTACCACGATAAAAGCCAGCCGGTTATCGTGCATCCACCGAAAAGCAGAAAGCGTTTCCAGCCAGGCCCAACGCGCCTCTTCCAGAAATTCTAAATAACGCGCATTGTTGACGTGTTGATAAACATCCAGATGATAGCCGCGAACCTTGATCGTAATCTGCATAGCGTCTCCTCAGAAAAGGCCATATCGACTGGTATGACCTCTTCCAGAGTAGCAGCCAACAGGCCTGACGCGTGCAGCCGCAGCCGCAAGTCGAGAAAGCGATCACAGTTTCAGTTTTGTCAGGTTCCTCTCTACCAGTGCGTTGCCGATGCCGGGTACTTCTTTCAGCTGCTCGATCTGCGTGAAAGGCCCGTATTGTTCACGATAGCTGATAATCGCCTGCGCCTTTTTCAGCCCTACGCCGTTCATCGCGGCGCTCAGCTCTTCCGCGGTAGCCTGATTAACGCTGACGGCTTCGCTCTGCGGCAGTTTTTTCTCCTCGGCCGTCTGCGCGCTGATCTGTGGCGTACTGACGTTATCGATAGCAGGCCCGGCGTATAACGGCGAAACACCACTCAGTAGCAGGGTAAATCCTAAAGCCAGTAAGGTTTTTTTCACGCTGTTCTCCTCCATGTGTTTGACAGCAGCGTCAGGCTACGCTTAACGCCGCAACGTCTCAAAGAGCAGATGACAGAAATGGAAAAGGCCGCATAAGCGGCCTTT
>DOOK01000305.1 GCA_003512805.1 Erwinia sp.
GCAGTCTGCTCCAGCGAGGCGGCCTGCTCTTCAGTACGGGAGGAGAGATCGTTATTACCCGCCGCGATTTCACTCACGCCGGTCAAAATGGTATCCGCACCGTTACGCACGTTGCCCACCGTTTTCACCAGTGACCGTTGCATTATCGCCAGGCCGGAGAGCAGATGGCCCATCTCGTTACGGGCATGCGGGTCGACCATGATTTGCGCCGTCAGATCGCCCTGTTCAATGGCGTTGATATGCCCCAGCGCGCGCGCCAGCGGCTGAATCAGCACGTGTTTGATCACCGACCAGCTAACCACCACGGCGCTCAGAACTACCAGCAAAATCGCCCCCATCAGCCACAGCATCTGCGTAAATACCTGCTTACTTTTGGCAGAGGTGGTTTTCGACAGCTGGCCGACGGCGGCGCGCCAGCTGTCGTAATCGCCCTGCATAATCTTCTGGTTGCCCGCCACGTTGATGCTGAACAGGCCGTTGATATCACGGCGTGAGGCAATATCCATCAGCTGATTAAGCTGTCCGGCGTACACCTTGTAGCTTTCCGCCAGCCTGCTATTAAGAGTGGGATCGAGTCCGGGGAGGTCTGGCGCGTTTTGATAATTGTTAAAGTCGCGCCCGGCCAGCGCCAGCTGCTTTTTACCGTGCGCCACCATATCGCCAATGACGCTGCTGGTTGGCCCCTCTTTTTGCAGCCAGATCAGTACACGGTTAACGTCAGCACGCGCCGCATTCAGCTCATACCATGCATTCGTCAGCGAGGTCACCCGATCGCTGGCCATTGAGGCGGCTTCAAAGCTTTCTTTATTATGGTTGAGCGCATTAAGGAAGAGCATACCCGCGACAAGCTGCAAAACGCCAAAGGCGATAATTGTGCTGAGCAAAAAAGAGGAGGTTTTGATTCGGGAAAATACGGACATAGCCACACCTGGTGATTGTTTCAGAAGCGACTTATATCGGCAAAGTTACCGGTAACATTAGAAAAAAAACGTTTCTTTTTATGCCAGTAGCGTCGGGCTACTTTTTAGCTGCGTTCAATTTTGCGTGCGGCTTCATCCAGCGCGTCGATAATATCGTGCAGCGTTTGCTTCGCTAAATCGGGTTGCGAAAGACGCATATTTAGCGCAGTACGCATATTGTGGATAGCGCGCTCCACTTCAGGGATGCTGCGGTTATTAACCAGGATGGCCATCGAGCTAAGGCGGTTGATGATAAAGTGCAGCGTTTCCTGCCCCTCTGCCAGCTGGCGTTCGCCGTGCCGGGTCAGGCTATAGGCTTTACGAGCCGCCTGCGGATCGCGGGATTCGATACAGTCCATCTCTTCCAGCAGCGTCAGGTTGGGATAAATGAGGCCGGGGCTGGGGCTGTATTCGCCACGGGAAAGATCTTCAATCGTTTTGATCAGCTCATAACCGTGCGCGGCACCCTGCGCAATAAAATGCAGGAGCAGCAGACGAACATCGCTGCCATCCAGCATCTTTTCGCGCCTTTTTTTCGGCGCGGCACTGGCCGCGCCGCCGAAGAAGTCGTGTTGGGAACTGCGCTGTGATTTCATTGCCTGCCTGAATCTGTTTGAAGGGGATGGTTCGTTATTGGGCCCCCTGGATAATACAACAGCCCTACTTCTCGTGCCAGTAAGCCACCGCACGCACGAAGTCGGCATTAAGCTTGCGCCTGCCGGTAAAATAGTCGCTGAGCTGCTTCACCGCCGCGCCTTCGCCCGTCAGCCAGATAAAGTACTCTTCTGCCGGTAAGGTCAGATCTTCCAGCCCGGAAATAAGCCGGTTGACGTCAGCCTGCAGGGCGCCGCTGCCCAGCCAGCTAATGTCGACGTTGGGCAGATCGCCAAGGTAGGCCTTTCCCTGAGCCTCATTAACAAAAGCATAAAGCCTGACCGGCCTGTCGCCAAGGGAAGCCATGCGGCGTTTGAACGCGGGCAGGCCCGTTTCATCGCAAACGTACAGCTGAAAAGCATAATCTTCCGGGACGATCAGCGAACCGCGCGGGCCACCGATGGCCAGTCTGTCGCCAGGATGCGCCGTGGTAGCCCAGTCGCTGGCTACGCCCGCTTTGTGTTGATAAAAATCTATCGTCAGCCTGTTTGTCTGCGGGTTAAAGCTCAGCGGCGTATAGTCGCGCGACAGCGGACGAATGCCATCTTTCCACACGATGCCTTCTTCCGTGACCTGTGGCAGATAAAGCTCGCCCGTGGCGGGATCCGGGAAAAAGACCTTAACGTGATCGTCGAAGCCTGCCGAAGTAAAACCGGCCAGCGCCTCGCCGCCAAACTCAATACGGTAAAAGCTGTTGGCGATAAAGGTTTTCGCAATCACTTCTACCGGACGGAAACGCAATTCATTTCTTACGCGACGGGGAGCGCGACCCGTTTTTTCGGTCAACATAATTCTCCTGACAGGGTAATAGCCCGTAATAATCAATCCTGGATTCGGCTGTCCAACGCAGGAAAGTCTATCTATGATATATCTTAACCGCAAGCGGATTTTTGCTCACCGTCTGACCATCCGCACGAATCATCCACAGGATCGGCAGGCAAAAAAAAGCCGCCGGGCAGAACGCCGGGCGGCTTGAAACGATAACGTCGGGTTACGGCGTGGCTGCGCTCGTCACGCGCCAGACTATGTTGCCGGCGTCGTCGGCAATCATCAGGCCGCCCTGCTTATCCATTGTCAGGCCTACCGGCAGGCCGCGAACCGATTTTTGATCGTCAGTCAGGAAGCCGGTCACCACCGGTTCAGGCTGCCCCTGCGGCACGCCGTTGCGGAAAGCGACCCATACTACCTGATAACCGTTTAGCGGTTTGCGGTTCCAGCTGCCGTGCTCGCTGACAAAAGCACCGCCACGGTATTTTTCCGGCAGATTGTTGCCGGTATAGAACCACAGCCCCAGCGGCGCAACGTGCGAGCTGAGTGCATAGTCAGGCTTAATCGCTTTTTTCACCAGATCGGGGCGCGGTGGCTGAACGCGTTCATCCACATGCTGGCCATAGTAGCTGTAAGGCCAGCCATAAAAGCCACCTTCCTGTACCGAGGTCAGGTAGTCCGGCACCAGATCGGCACCAATCTCGTCACGTTCGTTTACGATGGTCCACAACTTGCCGGTTTGGGGTTCCCACTGCATCCCGGTAGGGTTGCGCAGCCCGCTGGCGTATATCCGGCTGGCACCGGTGGCCGCATCCACTTCCAGAATATCTGCCCGACGATACTCCGCGCCGATGCCGTTTTCCGTGATATTGCTGTTAGAGCCGACGCCAACATAGAGTTTACGGCCGTCCGGGCTGGCCAGCAGGGACTTGGTCCAGTGATGGTTTATCGGCCCACCTGGAAGCTCGGTCAGTTCGGCACCGGGATCGGTGATTTTTGTCGCGCCGCTTTCGTAGCGATATTTCATTAGCGAGTCGGCATTTGCCACATACAGCGTATCGCCAATCAGCTGCACGCCAAACGGCGAGCGCAGATTTTCCAGGAAGGGATACTTTTGCCAGCTTGTACCGTCATGGCGTAACAACGTAATGCGATTACCGCCGGCGCCCCCCTTGCCCGATGCCTTTTGAACCAGGCCGGTGACCAGCTGCTTAGGCTGGCTGGTCGGCGCGGCCGGGGCACTGCCCTCCACCACCAGTATATCGCCGTTCGGCAGCGTATAGAGCTGGCGC
>DOOK01000171.1:0-1489 GCA_003512805.1 Erwinia sp.
TCTTCCGATCTGTAAGGGGGATTTCAGGGTTAATAATTTGCCTTGTGCGGCTTGGTGTAGCGGCATAGTCTTTCTGTTCGTGCTTAAAAAGGTGATTAAGCTCACATTATTGCGTGCGACTGACGCCTGTTATTACTCTGATACTTTATTTTTATCAGATAATAAGCGACTTTTTCTGCACCGTTTTTTCTTGTCCGATTTATCTGATTGAGCCGCCAGCAAGCAAAGGTCAATATAATTAAAAGCGAGTCTCTTTTTAATGGGCTGCGGCCGATTTAATCGTACCGGGCGGTAACCGCTACGCTATGCTTACTGCTTAACTGTCATTCGGGGATACAGGTATCGATGCATTATTGGATAAAGTTACCTTTGGCGCTGCTGTTTTTTGCCGCCGGACTGCATGCCGATCCCCTGCAAAAAACCTTTTCTGACTGGCAGATAACCTGTAATAACCAGAACTATTGCGTAACCCGGAGCGTGCCTGGGGTTAACGGTCTGGTGATGACCATCAGCCGTCATGCCGGCGTGAACGATCGGCCTTTTTTGCGCATTGATTATGGCAGCCGCTATACCGGCAAGCTGAACGGCGCGCCGTTGCAGGATAACCTTCTGCTGGACGGTCAGCGGCTGAAGCCCGATCTGAAACACTGGGAAGTTGACCCGCACCATCTCTCTACCGGCCATGCTATCTCCATTAACGAGTTTCTGTCGCTGGTTATGGATGCAGATAATTTACAGCTGCTTTACCGGCCGCGCGCCACTATCTCGCTTCATGGCCTGAAGGCGGCTTTGCTGCTGATGGACGATATTCAGGGCCGGGTCAACGGCATGAGCGCCTGGATTAAAAAGGGCCAGCGTTCAGCAATGGACGTGCCGCCACCGCCTGATATTCCCGAGCCTTCCGGCCCGCAGCCGGTTCCCCCCGCGCTGACGCGTGAGGAAACGACCGGCCTGCTGGATTATGGTACCTGGCGGGTGAATACCGATCGCTGTTCGCTGGATCCTCAGCGACGGCAGGTCAGCGTTGCGCCACTGGATGACAGAAAAGCGCTGCTGTTGGTCAGCTGTGAAATGGGCGCCTATAACGTTATCGATCTCGCTTTTGAGGTGACTCGCAGCCAGCCTTATATGGCCAGAGGATTGACCCTGACGCTGCCCTTTACGCCGCCGCATCATGGGGAAAAAAAGCTGGAGCTGATCAACGCCGAGTATGACGCCAGCCGTGGCGAACTGCTGACGTTTGCTAAAGGAAGAGGCGTAGGGGATTGCGGTACCGCCACACGCTGGCAGTATAACGGACGCGAATTCGTGCTGGCTGAATACGCAGAAGAGGGCACCTGCGACGCCTGGCACGGCAGCGATGACTGGCCGACGCTCTGGACCGGCAAAAAAGATACGTCCGCATCCGAGCAGGCTTCTACGGCTCGGACAGCGTTCCGGTAACGCTTATCCGGGCCGCCTTGACCCTCTCCTGACGTTATAAGGCCAG
>DOOK01000171.1:1629-3991 GCA_003512805.1 Erwinia sp.
TGACCCTCTACTGACGTTATAAGGCCAGGGTCAACTGCCGCGATAGGTTGAGTAGCCATATTGGCTAAGCAGCAGCGGCACGTGATAGTGCTCGTTCGTATTGCTGATATGAAACTCTACCGGGATCTCCGGGAAGAAACTCTCCTGCTTTTGTTCGCTAAAATAGCGCCCGGTTTTAAATACGACGCGATAATCGCCGCTGGCAGCCGGTTGGGCAGGCCAGAATTGCTTGATGCGTCCGTCCTTATCGGTACTGGCTTTGTTAAGGAATTTCCAGCCCGCGTCCTGCTTCTGCTCCAGCGTCACTTCAACATTCGGGGCCGGCTTGCCGGTTTGCTGGTTCAGTACGTGGACGCTTAAAAGATTTTGTTCAGCGGCCATCGTGGTTGCCGAAGCGGTAAGGGCGAGCGCCAGCGCCGCCGCGTTAAAATAGGCTTTCATCATTAATCCTCCTGTTTGAATGTGCCTTTTTATAACGTAGATCGGGGCTGAAATACCTGACGCCAGCATGACAAAAATGTCAGATTGGCTGAAGTTCGGGGACAAAGGTATCGGCTCGTGGCAGACTTGCGCTTATGAAACTATTGCTGATTGAAGATAACCAGAAAGCCAGCGACTGGCTTTGTCAGGGGCTGCGTGAAGCCGGATTTGTGGTGGATGCCGTCACCGACGGCCGGGATGGTTTACATCTCGCCCTGAGTCAACATTATGCGTTAATCGTGCTGGATATCATGCTGCCTGGCATGGACGGATGGCAGGTATTGCGCTCGTTGCGTACCGCTCGTGCCACCCCGGTTATCTGCCTGACGGCCAGAGATTCGGTCAACGATCGGGTGAAAGGGCTGGAGCTGGGCGCTAACGACTATCTGGTCAAGCCTTTCTCTTTTGCCGAGCTGTTGGCCCGTATCCGGGCGCAGCTGCGGCAAAACCATCCCACGCAAGCGGTATTGACGGTTGGCGATTTGGTGATGGATTCCGTGCGCCAGACCGCCAGTCGGCAGGGCGAAGCGGTCGCCCTGACCCGCAGAGAGTTCGCGCTGCTGTGGCTGCTTGCCAGTCGGCGCGGCGAGATAGTGCCGAGAACGCTAATCGCCAGTGAAGTCTGGGGCATTAATTTCGACAGCGAAACGAACACGGTTGACGTCGCTATCCGGCGTTTGCGCCGTAAAATAGACGACCCCTATGAGCCAAAACTGATCCACACCGTTCGCGGGATGGGATACCGACTGGCCGAACCGGGAGAGCCAAATGCGTAAGATCTCGCTGACGGCCCGGTTGACGATTATTTTTGTGCTGATCATGGCGGCGGCCTGCTCCGGTATTACCCTGACGCTTTACGGCGCGTTACGCCATGAGCTTATCTGGCGTGACGACCGCACGCTAATCAATCGGGCAGAGCAGCTGCGTCAGCTGTTGCAGGATGGTGCGAAGCCAGAAATGCTGCCGCTTTATTTCAGCCGGATGGTGGACACACAGCAGGATATCCTGTTGATTCGGCAGGCAGACGGGCCGGACGTGACGATTAATCAGACGGGCATCAGGCTGACGGAGCTGGCAGGCGAAAACCAGCCGGGCGTGCTTCATCGCCAGCGAACTCAGCAAGGTGAAGAGCTGACTCTCCTCAGCCTTCAGGGGACATCGAAAGGCGGCGCGGTGACGCTAACCGTCGCACGCCTGGCGCGGGAAAGAGCCAAAATGCTGGAACAGTATCGCCGGGAAAGCCTGCTGGTGTGTCTGGCCGCGCTGGTGCTCGGGGCCATCCTTAGCCCTTTGCTGATCCGTCGTGGGCTGAAAGCGATAGGGACGCTCAGCAAAATCACGGCGGCCACCCAGGCCGACAGGCTTTCCGATAGCGTACCGGTAAACAGCCTGCCTCGTGAGCTACTGCCGCTGGGGGAAGCGCTTAACGTAATGCGTAGCCGCCTGGCTCACGATTTTACCCGACTGACCCGATTTGCCGACGATCTGGCCCATGAACTCCGCACGCCGGTCAACGTGATGCTCAGTCAGAATCAGGTTGCGTTGGGGCAGGAACGTTCACCGGAAGCCTATCAGCAGCTGCTGGCAGGCAATATTGAAGAGCTGGAAAATCTCTCTCGGCTGACCGATAACATCCTGTTTCTGGCGAGGGCCGATCATCACAACGTGGCGCTCAGAAAAGAGCGTTTTTCTCTGGCCGACACGCTGGAAAATATCACTGACTTTCTGGAGCCGCTGGCAGAAGAAAAAGGGTTACGTTTCGTGATAGAGGTACAAGGCGACCTCTGTGCCGATAAAATGCTGTTCCAGCGAGCCATGGTCAATTTGATTACCAATGCCGTACGTCACGCGCCGGAAAACACGTTTATCAGAATAAAAGCCG
>DOOK01000170.1:0-6930 GCA_003512805.1 Erwinia sp.
CTCATTCAGCTCTTCCATTTTGTGCAGCAGCGCAGGATTGACTACGCCCAACAGATGGAAAACATTGCGCATACCGTGCGTCAGCCTCTGTCGCAGTCGGTCCTGAAAGCGGACATCGCCCAGGCTGAACATATTCTTAACTCACTCAAGCCAGCTGGTATTCTGGCGCGCGCAGAAGTCGTGTTGCCCAATGGGCTCCAGACGCTGCACACCGATTTTGCACCCGCGAAGCCGGTGCCGAAGCTTATCGCCACGATTTTTGAACTACCGGTACAAATCACGGTACCGCTCTACTCGGTGGAGCCTTCCAATCCCAAGCCGCTGGCGCTGCTGGTGTTGCAGGCGGACTCCTGGCGCGTTTATCAGTTTATCCTCAGCGCGCTGTCTACCATGGTGACCACTTACCTGCTGTTGGCGCTGATCCTCTCGGTTGTTATCAGCTGGTGCATCAACAGGCTGATCGTCAGGCCACTACGCAGGATCGCCGCTGAACTGCACAATTTGCCGCCGCAGGAAGCGCTCGGTCATCAGCTGACCCTGCCTGCCCGGCACCGCGACGACGAACTGGGCATCCTGATCCGGAGCTATAACCACAATCAACAGCTTATTGAAACGGTGCAGGATGAAATGCGCCGCCTGACCACCTACGTCGCGCTGACCAATTTGCCCAACCAGACGCTGTTTCTGGCGCTGCTTGAGCAGCATATTAATGCCATCGCGGCTAAAGACGGCTTCACGCTGATGGTGTTGCGTATCGAGACGCTGCAGGAAGCAAACGGCGTGGTAACGGACGAGCAGCGGGATGTGCTGACGCTGACGCTGCTGGATAAAATCCGCAACTGCATCGACGGGCAGACCCTGATGGGCCAGCTGTCTGACAGCGACTTCGTGTTGCTGATGAAACGTGCTACGCCCGTCCGCGCCATGCGCATGGCTCGGCTGCTGCTGCTGCGTCTGACCCAGCCGGTTACGCTGCACGAGATGCAGATACGGCCCAGCATCAGCATCGGCATGGTGGCGCGGGAAGAGACGGATCTGACTGCGGCAGAGCTGTTGAGCCGGGCGGCATCGGCCATGATGTCGGCACGCCTTGAGGGCAAAAATCAGATTCTCTTTTTCGATCCGACCATGACTGAGCGGGCGCAAAAGCGGCTGACGCAGGAGCACGATATTTTGCAGGGCCTGAGCGAAGGGCAATTCGCGCTGTTCCTGCAGCCACAAATTGATATGCGCAGCGGCCGACCAATTGGCGCAGAGGCGCTGCTGCGGATGCGTCAGCCGGACGGCAGCTGGAACCTGCCGGAAGACCTGATCGTCAGTGCGGAGGAGTCCGGCGTAATCCACGCGCTGGGGCGCTGGGTATTTGAAGAAGCGTGCCGCTTGCTGGCGGACTGGCAAAAACGCGGCATTACGCTGCCGTTGAGCGTGAATATTTCCGCCGTGCAGCTGCGCGAACCGGACAGGGTGGCGCATCTGGAAGCGCTAATTAAACAGTATCAGATCGCGCCAGGCAGCCTGATGCTGGAGCTGACCGAAACGGCACAGGTCGGTGAACCGGAGCTGGCTCTGCGGTTGTTGAGCGATCTGCAGCAGGCGGGCGTAGCCGTTGCTCTGGATGATTTTGGCACGGGCTATGCCAATCTGAACTGGCTGAGCCAGTTTAAATCGCTGCCTGTCAGGAAGCTGAAGATGGATCGCAGCTTCGTCAGCCCGTTGCCGGAAGATAACGCCATGGTACGTATTGTGGTGGCTATTGCGGAAATTATGCAGCTGGAAGTGATTGCCGAAGGGGTAGAAACCGTGGAGCAGCGCGACTGGTTACTGGCGCGCGGTATCCCCATCGGACAGGGCTATCTTTACGCAGGCGCGCTGCCGGTCGCAGAGTTCGAGCACCTTTATTTTAAAACCAGCTGAAAACAGCTTCCGATCCCAGCCTGACTAAAGCCGGCAAAACGGCACTACTTACCTGTACAGCGCGCCAGCAGAAGGCAATAGGGCTGCTTTTAGTCGGGACAGGTATCGGGGCGTGTCGACAGGCCGGTGCAGATTACGGATCGCCCCAGGCCTGCCTGGGGGCTACTGCTGTCGACGTTGACAGCAACAGCGGCCTGAATTTCAATAAAATTGTTATGCGCTTTGCGGTTCTGCGTTCAGCAAAGCCCCGTCCTTGCCGCTGCTGAAGTGATTCAGCTCTTAAATTTACGCGCCCGTTCGTGCAATGTTTATCAGAATATATCAATCCAGTTAACGTGGTGTTATTTTTGGCCTGTTGTCAAAATAACGACAGTAACGTCACCCGCCATCCCTGCCGTTAACGGATATTTTATGAAAACTTCCCTGTTTAAAAGCCTTTATTTTCAGGTACTAACCGCCATCGCTCTCGGCGTACTGCTGGGGCATTTTTATCCGGAGCTGGGCGCTCAAATGAAGCCGCTGGGCGACGCCTTCGTTAAACTGATCAAGATGATTATCGCGCCGGTCATTTTCTGTACAGTAGTGACAGGGATCGCCGGCATGGAAAGCATGAAAGCCGTTGGCCGCACGGGCGCGGTTGCGCTGCTCTATTTTGAAGTGGTCAGTACCATTGCGCTGATTATCGGTCTGATTGTGGTCAACGTGCTGCAGCCGGGCGCGGGCATGAACGTCGATCCCGCTACGCTGGATGCCAAAGCCGTCGCCGTCTATGCGCAGCAGGCAGAGCAGCAGGGTATCGTCGCCTTTTTGCTGGATATTATTCCTGGCAGCGTGATTGGTGCTTTCGCCAGCGGCAACATCTTGCAGGTATTGTTGTTCGCTATTCTGTTTGGCTTTGCCCTGCACCGCATGGGCGATAAAGGCACGCTGGTCTTCAACTTTATCGACAGCTTCTCTAAGGTCATTTTCGGCATCATCAATATGATTATGCGCCTTGCGCCAATCGGTGCCTTTGGTGCAATGGCCTTTACTATCGGTAAATATGGGGTGGGTTCACTGGTGCAGCTTGGCCAGCTGATCATCTGTTTTTATATTACCTGCGTGCTGTTTGTCGTTATTGTGCTGGGCCTGATCGCTCGGGTAACCGGTTTCAATATCTTTAAGTTTATCGCCTATATCAAAGAAGAGCTGTTAATCGTGCTGGGCACCTCTTCTTCGGAATCCGCGCTGCCGCGTATGCTGGATAAGATGGAGAAGCTGGGCTGCAAAAAATCGGTGGTAGGCCTGGTTATCCCAACCGGCTACTCCTTTAACCTGGACGGCACCTCAATTTATCTGACGATGGCCGCCGTGTTTATTGCCCAGGCGACTAATGCACATATGGATATTGTTCACCAAATCACGCTGCTGGTGGTGCTGTTACTCTCTTCAAAAGGCGCAGCTGGCGTGACCGGCAGCGGCTTTATCGTGCTGGCCGCCACGCTTTCCGCCGTCGGCCATCTGCCGGTAGCGGGCCTGGCGCTGATTTTAGGTATTGACCGTTTCATGTCAGAGGCGCGTGCGCTGACGAATCTGATAGGTAACGGCGTGGCGACCGTGTTCGTCGCGAAGTGGGTCGATCAACTGGATCAAAAACAGCTGAAAGCGACGCTTAATGCACCGAAAAAGGCGAAAAAACTCTCGGAAACGCGCCTCTGACCCAACAATGACGTAAATATCCTGCCGAAATGCCCGACGTGACTTGCCCTCACGTCGGGCATTTGCATAATAACCCCTGTTGTTTGACTATTTTTCACTTTGCGGCGGGACATCCCCGCCGTTGCGTGGTCTAAGAAGCTATTCGTCGGCTTCCCTGAGTTATCCTTTCCACCGATAGCCGTAGGCCACCAGCGATTTTATTGGTTTGTGATTGAGTAGGGGTTCACATGCAGGGCACCACAATTCGTCTTTTAGTGGGTGGGATAGCGCTGGCCTTTGCCAGTAGTTCGGTGCAGGCTGAAACTCTTCAACCCGATCCCGCCTGGCAACAGGGAAAGCTGGATAACGGTTTTCATTGGCAGGTGTTGACCACGCCGCAGCGTCCCAGCGACCGCGTGGAAGTTCGCCTGCTGGTTGATGCTGGCTCGCTGGTGGAAAGCACCCAGCAGGCCGGCTACAGCCATCTTCTGCCGCGCCTGGCGCTGGTGCACAATGCCCGGCTGGATACGGCTCAGCAGCGCTCGCTGTGGCAGCAAAGCATGAACCCGGATCGCCCTCAGCCGCCCGCAGTGACCTCATACGATTTCACGCTTTATTCGCTTAGCCTGCCTAATAATCGCCCGGAAGTGCTGAAAGAGGCGATTAACTGGCTGGCGGCCACGGTCAGCGATATGACGGTCAACGAACAGACCGTTAATACCGCGCTTAACGCTGACGATCCTATCGCTACCTGGCCTGCTGACCCGCAGGATCCCTGGTGGCGCTACCGCCTGAAAGGCTCTGCGCTGCTGGGTCACGATCCTGCTTCACCGGTAACGACGCCGGTTGATATGGCAAAGCTGAATGCTTTCTATAAGCAGTGGTATACACCGGACGCCATGACGCTGTTCGTGGTCGGTAATGTTGATAGCCGTGGCCTGGTAGAGCAGATTAACCGCACTTTCTCGCCGCTGGAGGGCAAACGCGACACGCCCGCGCCGGTGCCGACGCTCTCTTCCTTACCGCAGCAGCCGGTCAATCTGGTTAACCCTAACCTGAATCAGGACCGCCTGTCGCTAGTCTGGGATTCGTCATGGCAGCCTATCCGTGACTCGCAAAATCTACAGCGCTACTGGCAAAGTGACCTGGCGCGAGAAGCGCTGTTCTGGCACGTACAGCGCGTACTAAGCGATAATAAAGCGCAAAAAGTGCAGGTAGGTTTTGACTGCCGCGTGCTTTACCAGCGTGCCCAGTGCGGTATTAATCTGGATGCAGACAATAATACGCTGGCCGCTAATCTGAGCCTGGTGGCGCATGAGATGGCGAATATTCGTGACAACGGTCTGCCGCAGGAAGAGTTCGACGCGCTGATGGCGCAGAAAACCGTTG
The DNA here is from genome assembly GCA_003512805.1 of Erwinia sp. Taxonomy (GTDB): domain Bacteria; phylum Pseudomonadota; class Gammaproteobacteria; order Enterobacterales; family Enterobacteriaceae; genus Erwinia. The sequence goes on from DOOK01000170.1 coordinate 4,981, forward strand.
AGCTGAACAAGCTGTTTGCTACCTATGCCCGCACCAATACGGATGTGCTGATGAACCAACGCCTGCGTTCGCAGCAAAACGCGGTAGTGGATATCGCGCCTGAACAGTATCAGAAGCTGCGGCAGAAGTTTTTGTCAGAGCTGACGCTGCAAATGATGAATCAGGAGTTGCGCCAGCAGCTGTCACAGCCGTTAACGATGCTGCTGATGCAGCCGCAGGGCGAGGCGGAAACCAACGTGCAGGCGCTCTACGGCAGCTGGCAAAAAATTATGCAGCCTGCTGCCGAAGCTCCGGCAGCAAGCGTGGACGAGACTAAACCTGAAGTGTCGGATATTCCCGCTACTCAGAATTAACCTGTCCTCAGGCGCGCGCTACCATTTGCGCGCGCGTAACCATTCATTCACCAGCATTGGCCAGCTGGCCAGCGGCAGATCCGCCACGTTGCGGATACCGAAGCCGTGGCCGCCTTTTTCGTAAAAGTGCAGTTCGCTGGGCACACCGTGTTCACGCAGTGCGCTGAACATCACCATACTGTTATTGATCGGCACGGCGTCGTCGTTAACGGCGTGGATCAGCAGCGTTTGCGGGGTCTGCGCCGTTACGCGGGTTTCAAGAGAATAGGCGTCGATTTCGCGCTGGGTCGGGCATTCGCCCAGCAGGCGCAGCCGCGAACCGGCGTGTGCCAGCCCTTCCCGCATGCTGATGACCGGATAAAGCAGCACCAGCGCATCGGGTCTGGCAGCCAGAGATTCGGCGATATCCTGGACCGGATAGAGCTTTTCGTCAAAGCGTGTGCCGAGGCTGGCCGCAACATAGCCGCCGGCTGAAAATCCCATCATAACAATACGTTTGCCGTTCAGACCGCGTGCTGCGCGATGGCGTAGAACGCGCACGGCGCGCTGGGCATCCGCTAACGGCGCTTCAGCCGCTTCGTGGTGGCCGTCCTGTGGAAAACGGTAGGTCATTACCGCCAGCGTATAGCCCATTGCGGTAAAGAACATCGCCAGCGCGCTGCCCTCTTTATCGATCATAATGCGCTCGAAACCGCCGCCCGGCGCCACCAGCAGCGTCACGCCGTTGGAGGTTTCCGGGTACCAGAACGCCAGTTCCGGGCAGCGTACGCCTGAGGCGGCGCGGTCGAAAGGCTCATACTCTTTGGCCAAATCAACGATCTGTGGGCTGACACGGGAATCGCTGGCACCTGGCGCATCGCCGTGAGGCCAGATGTTGATTATTTCGGTTTTCATAAATGCTCCCGCTTCGCCTTATCTGAAGGGCGAAGCTAAAATTTAAATACCACGTGGTAATAAATGCAGCATCACCGATTTCGGGTTAAGTCGTCCACTATTCAGCGCTTGATTTCAGCGCTTTCAGAATTTATCCAGGAAGTTTAGCTGATATTTTATTAGCTATAACCCGCCAAACAGAAGCAGCATTTAATGCTGGCAGTTTGTTTTTTGCTGCGAGGAAATAATTACCGTCAGGTTTGGGCATAAATAATTGAAGGGTTTTCTGAATAATATCCTTTTTATTTGCCTTAGGAAAGGAGAGCGGCGGGCGTAATAATTCGTACTGCGTCTGACAGGGGTTAACAAATAAATATTTTACTTTTCAGCAGGTTGTAGCGAAATGCTGGATAGATTTCGTTTTATTTTACGAGCCTTATCGCATTTCTGTAAAAAAGAAAAATATCGCGAGTAACAACATAAAGTCATCCACCCCGCGTTTTGCTACGCGTCATCTACAGTAATCTTTTGCCAGGCCGTCAGAGAGTAGGGTAGCGACTAAAATCAAATTCTGTCAAGAAACCATGCCGCCTGACGTTTATTAACGGCGGCTTATCATATGACTAATATGCTTTTTTCCTTCCGGGGTTTTCTAATTAATCAGGCTGTTTGATTTGCGCATTACTGAGGCCGCAACTTCATTACCTTTCTGTATTTTACCCCC
>DOOK01000170.1:7049-7677 GCA_003512805.1 Erwinia sp.
GGCGACATGGGCAGGCGCGGTCCGCATCACTCTGTTAAGCCGCCGCGCCGCATTTTGCAGCGCTGGCGGAGCAGGCGTCAGGCGGGCATGGCAGCAAGCGGGATAATCGCGCCGCGATGCTGGATCACCGTACTGGCCGTCAGGTGGCCCCGTCTGGCCGCCTCTGCCACACTGCCGCCGTTCAGGCGTACAGCCAGATAGCCTGCGCTAAACGAGTCACCCGCCGCGGTGGTGTCCACAATGCGGCTGGCCGGGAGCACCTGTGCGGGGACGTCCACCCTGGGTTCGCCGCTCAGGGAAACCAGGCAGGAGTCTGCTCCACGCTTGATGATGACCTCCGCCACGCCGGCTTCATGGGTTCTGGCGATGACGCGATCTACGGGCGTTTCTCCCCACAGCAGCTGCTCGTCATCCAGCGTCAGGAAGGCAATATCGGTCACGGCCAGCATGGCCTGATAAGCAGCCTGTGCCTCTGAAGCAGAAGCCCAGAGACGGGGGCGATAATTGTTGTCGAAAATGACCTTGCCGCCGTTGCTACGGCAGCGTGCCAGCAGCGTCAGCAGTTTTTCACGGCCTGCCGGCGTCAGGATGGCCAGGCTGATGCCGCTCAAATAGAGAAAGTCGAACT
>DOOK01000379.1:0-3090 GCA_003512805.1 Erwinia sp.
GCGCGAAAGCGCCCAGCGAGTGGATCAGCCCGGTTTCTTCCGCTACGGGAATAAAGTCCAGCGGCATAATCAGCCCCTGTTTCGGATGGTGCCAACGCATCAGCGCTTCGTAGCTGATGATCTCCTGACCCTGGCCGTCGGTAATGGGCTGATAGTAAAGTTTGAGGTGGCGATGGGTCATCGCCTCGCGCAAATCAGTTTCGATCATTCGACGCTTGCTGGCGGCTTCACCCATTTCGCTGGAGAAATGCTCAAAGCGATTACGGCCATTACGTTTGGCTTCGTACAGCGCCATATCGGCACAGCGTAGCAGTTCGGCGGGCGTGGTGAGGCCCCCCATGGCGATAGCAATACCGATGCTCAGCCCCACCGTCAGGCTGTGGCCGTCAACGTTAAACGTCGGACGTACCGCTTCTATTAACCTTTGCGCCACCGCTTCGGCTTCCTGCAAATGCGTCAGGCCCGGCAGCACGATGGAAAACTCATCGCCGCCGTTACGCGCCAGCGTATCCTGTTCACGCAGCACGCCGCGCAGGCGGCTGGCAACGGCACGCAGCAGGTCGTCACCGACCTGGTGGCCCAGCGCATCGTTAACGTTCTTAAAGTGATCCAGATCCAGACAGAGCGACGCCGTCTTTTTCCCGCTGTCGAAATCGTTGCGCAGCGCCTCGTTTAGCCGCTGGCTGAATAGCACGCGGTTTGGCAGGCTGGTCAGATTATCGTGATGCGCCATGTGATGTATACGCGCGTCCGCTGCGCGCTGATCGGTGACGTCGTCAGCAATCAACAGCACATAGCTGTTGCGGGCATCGTTACCGTTAATGATCGAGGCCGACGCGTTAATAATCCGCTCGCCGCCTCGCGTGCGCAGCAGCTGCTCATTTTTATGCACGCCTTCATTACGCTGAGCGGCGGTGGCCAACTGCGAGAAATAGCCGCTCAGTTCTGAAGGCATGTACTCGTCCAGCTTTTTGCCCACCAGCTGTTTTGTGGTGACGCCCAGCAGCTGTTCTGCCTTGCTGTTTAACAGCAGCACTTCGCGTGACACGACATCTTCTACAATGACGCAGCTGGGAATATTGGCGATAATCGTATCGAGAAACGTCGACAGCGCGGCCATCTTATTGCTGTTTTGCTCCGCCAGATCTTTTGCCCGCAGGATCTGCTGTTCGTACTCGCGTAGTTCAGTGCAGTCACGAGTGATTTTAGCGAAGCCGAGCAATCGCCCCTCGTCGGTATGAATAGCTTCGATGCCCACATGCGCCCAAAAAGCGCTGCCGTCTTTTCGATAGCGCCAGCCCTGATCTTCAAAACGGCCTACGCTTTGCGCAATGGCAAGATTTTTATCAGGGAGACAGGCAAAACGGTCCTGCGCGCTGTAAAAGCACGAGAAGTGTTTGCCGACGATTTCTTCTGCGGTATAGCCTTTGGCACGATGAGCGCCAGCGTTCCAGTTTACTACGTAGCCCTTAGGATCGAGCATATAGATGGCATAGTCGGTCACACCTTCCACCAGCAGGCGGAATACCTGTTCCCTTTCACGCTGCTCTTGTAGCGCACGCTGTTGTTCGGTGCAGTCGCGGGTGATCTTGGCGTAGCCGATTAGCTTGCCGTCATCGTCGTGTACGGCATCAATGACCACGTGCGCCCAGAAAGAAGTGCCGTCTTTACGATAGCGCCAGCCCTGCTCTTCAAACCGACCGGTGCGGTAGGCGGTTTTCAGATTGGTTTCGGGGAGCTTAGCCAGGCGGTCTTGCGTGCTGTAAAAGCAGGAGAAGTGTTTGCCAACGATTTCTTCCGTCGTATAGCCTTTGGAGCGCCTGGCACCTTCGTTCCAGTTGACGACGTAGCCGTCAGGATCGAGCATGTAGATGGCATAATCCACCACGCCTTCTACCAACAGGCGGAATTTCTGCTCCTGAGCGCGCTGTTCAGCGAGCTGCGCCTGCTGTTCAGTGCAGTCTCGGGTAATTTTTGCGAAACCGATCGCTTCGCCCGCATCGTCATAGACAGCGTCAATCACCACATGCGCCCAGAAAGCGCTGCCGTCTTTGCGGTAGCGCCAGCCTTCGGTTTCAAATCGTCCCTTTTCACGGGCGATGGCCAGACCGCGCTGCGGCAGCCCTTTTTCTCTGTCTTCCACGCTGTAAAAACAGTCAAAATTTTTGCCGATAATTTCTTCCGGCAGATAGCCTTTTGCTCGCCTCGCCCCCGTATTCCAATTGGCTACGGTGCCGTCAGGCTTCAGCATATAAATGGCATAGTCGACCACGCTTTGCACCAGCAGCCGGTACATTACATCATTATTTTCGTTCATCTCTTTCCACCTGGGGGACGCTGCTCTGAAAAAGGCGAGGCCTGCGGAGATGGCCGCGTCGAGCTGCCTTTTCTAAGAAGATCCCGCGCCGCTATTCCCTGTAAACCCTTACTGAATCAGACTCTGGTGCCTGAAAGTGCTTTAGCGTTATCGGCCTCGTTTAAATAATATTCAGCACTTATTTAAGCGGGAAGGGACTATGCCGGGTTGGATGCGTGGCTGCAACCCGCCCTCGCCTCTGTTCTGAGCGATATCTCTTAAGGGATAAATTGACAGCAGTCTCGTCCTTTACGTGTAGGACGCCGCCTGCGGGAGAAAGGGCATATCATAAAATTCGGCAATGTCCGACGCGGCACACGGACACTGACGGATACAAAACGAGTAAGACCGTTAACAACTAAACACGTTATATGGTCGGATTATCGTTTTGGAGTCGCTATGTTTAAATCCTTTTTCCCCCGGCCCGCCCTGTTTTTTACCAGCGCAGCCCTCTGGTGCGCTATCGCTATTATTGGCTGGTTTTCCGGGCTGTCTCATTTGGCATCGCTCGCTAATGCCGGCCCGCTACCGAATAATGCTCTGCGGTTTATCGCGCCCTCGGCCCTCGCTTTCTATCTGTACTACTTTGCCGCATTTGCGCTATTTGCCGGTTTCTGGCGCCTGTTCAGTCCTCACCCCTGGCAGCGCTGGTCGGTCAACGGCTCCGCGCTGATTATCTTTGTGACGTGGTTTTCAGTCCAGATGAACGTCGCCATCAATGCCTGGTACGAACG
>DOOK01000379.1:3205-13629 GCA_003512805.1 Erwinia sp.
TACGAACCGTTTTACGATCTTATCCAGCGGGCGCTGACGCATCCTAATTCAGTGCAGATCGCCACGCTTTACCATCAGCTGCTCGGTTTTCTCAGCATCGCGCTGTTTGCCGTGTTGGTCGATGTGCTGAATATGTTCTTTATCAGCCACTATATTTTTCGCTGGCGTACGGCGATGAACCAGCATTACATGGCGCACTGGTCACGATTGCGCAGCATCGAAGGCGCGGCGCAGCGCGTACAGGAAGACACTATGCGTTTCGCCTCGACGTTGGAAGATATGGGCGTGAGCCTGATTAATGCCGTCATGACGCTTATTGCCTTTTTACCGGTGCTGATCGGGCTGTCGGTACACGTGAAAAACGTGCCGCTGCTCGGGGATCTCCCCTATGCGTTGGTGATTGCCGTAGTGCTCTGGTCACTGCTTGGCACCGGGCTGCTGGCCGCGGTAGGGATTAAGCTGCCGGGTCTTTCATTTCGTAATCAGCAGGTGGAGGCCGCCTATCGTAAAGAGCTGGTCTACGGCGAAGATGATCCAACACGCGCCAGCCCGCCCACAGTGAAAAACCTGTTCTGGCTGATCCGTAAAAACTATTTCCGGCTCTACTTTCACTATCTTTATTTTAATATCGCCCGTTCGCTCTATTTACAGCTCGACGCCGTTTTCGGTCTGGTGGTGCTGTTTCCTTCTGTTGTGACCGCCGCTATCACTTTCGGGCTGCTTCAGCAAATTAACAATGTGTTTGAACAGGTGCGCGGCGCCTTTCAGTATCTGGTGTATTCGTGGAGTACGCTGGTAGAACTGCTGTCTATCTATAAACGTTTGCGGTTGTTTGAACAGGTACTGGACAGGGAAGCTCAGGGCGAACGTTAAGGGGCACGACAGGATCCGTGCCCCGATGCCGCTATTTTTGTGCAGCCAGTCTGGCGAAGACCTGCTCTACTGCATAAGCGCCCGGATCCTTCACGCCGTTCAGGCTTTCCTGATTCAGGTAAGAGGAGCGGCCCGCCTGCGCTTTACTCATCTGCGCCGTTTTCTCCGCGCCCGCTTTCGCTGCCTGCGCCGCCGCCTCTATACTTTTACCGGCTACCAGCGCGGCGAAAGCGGGATCCAGCGCGTCAATCATGGTGCGATCGCCCGGCCGCGCGCCGCCGTAGTGCTGCATTCTTTCCAACCCATAGCTTAGGGCTTGCGGCAGCGTATCGCCCTCTTCCAGCTTCTGCCCGGCCGCGGTAAACATAATCGACATCAGCACGCCGCTGGAGCCGCCCATGACGACCGCCAGCTCTTCACCAATCAACGTTAACAGGCTCTCCGGCTCGTTCAGCGGCAGCCTGTTGGCTTCCAGCTCAGCCAGGATTTTTTTCGCCCCGGCGGCAAAGGTCGAGCCGGTATCCCCATCGCCCACTTTAGCATCCAGCTGGTTCAGCTCGTTTTCCAGCTCTGCCAGCGTGCGGCAAACGGTGTTGACCACGCTCGCCGTTGACGCATTTTGTGAAGCCGTAACCTGCTGCCGCCGCGCGACCTTTTCGCCCTGAAGCGTATTGAGTGGCGCAGGCTTACCCGCGGGCTGCCAGCCACTGGCCTCAACCGGTGCCTGTAGCGCTTCCGCCAACGCATCGGTAAGGAGCATCGTCGACAGCGAAAAACCTTTCATATCCAGCGCGCTGACCAGCGTCGCCGGGCCAATCAACAAGTCGACCTGTTTTCCCAATGGCGAATGTAATATTTCACGCGTCAGTACCGCCATTTCCAGCGAGGAGAAACCGCCCAGATTGTTGATTAACAACGCCGTCTTTTTGTGGTCAGGATTATGCGCCGCCAGCTTCTCTACCATCAGTGAAACAATCTCACGGCTGTCCTGAGTGTGCAGCGTGGAGGTACCGGGCTCGCCATGGATGCCCATGCCTAACTCACTGTGCCCCTCTTTGACCCGCTCGTCGCGCGCTTCGCCCGGGACATGACAGCTGCTGAAGGCCAGGCCAAGGCTGGCGGTAGCCGCAATGGCGTCATTAGCCGCCGCCGTCACTTCTTCCAGCGATTTTCCATTAGCGGCAGCATAACCCGCTACTTTATGGACCAGCGCTGTACCGGCAATACCGCGCGGCTGCGGATTTTCCGGCAGAGCAATATCATCCGTCACCATGACCAGATCGACCTTGAAACCCAGCTTTTTCGCTTTTTCCGCCGCCAGGCCAAAGTTCAGCCGGTCGCCGGTGTAATTTTTAACAATCAGCAGGCAGCCTTTTTTACCGGTGACGTTGATGATAGCGCTGAGCACGGCCTCCACGCTCGGCGATGCGAAGATATCGCCGCAGACGGCAGCCGTCAGCATACCTTTACCAACAAAGCCTACGTGCGCCGGTTCATGGCCGGAACCCCCGCCGGAAATCAGCGCCACCTCCTCTTTATCCCAGTCGTTACGCACCACCACCCGGATATCGGGGCCAGCATCCAGCAAACTCAGGTTGTGCCACGGGTTGCCAATCAGCGCACCTTCAATCGCTTCACTGACCAAATCGCTTTTTTTATGCATGAAAAACTGACTCATAAACCTTCTTCCTCCTGGCTGAAAAGAGCGGACTAAGTCACTAACTGTAGTTGAATTCTTGCGGAGGTCGTACAGGGAATAAGCATACCGGGGAGAAACGCATCAACATAAAACAGGCGTATTTGGGCGGTTGCAGGCAACGATATTTTGCAAAAGCTCACGAAAAAACAACAGAATATTTTATGCTTTTTAACAGTATTTTTGACAGGATCGACCGGGAGCTTCTGGTCGGGCCTCTGCGCGCTGACCATAAGAAAACTCTGAATGACAATAAAAAGCAACCTGATTATTAACGTTTTTATCAGGTAACCATCCAGCATTACTCCTAAATGTTTCTTCGCGCAGATTTTGAGATTGCAGTATACCAACTAATTATTGTACAGTTTTGGTTATCGTTCTGCGATCCTGGTCACTCCTCTTTGATAACAAGACCAGTTCTCTTTTACGCAGACGACTTCCCTCTGTAGCAGGATAAGCTTCACCACGCCACCACCAGGGCGTTATACGGAGCAGGTCGCAAGACCTGCTCTTTTTTTATGGCCATCTTTTCGCAGCAGTGAGAAAGATAAAGGCTGACTGCACAAAGAAAGCTGCCGGCCAGAAATAGACTGCAGCGCGCTCGCGCCAGCGGCAACCCGGAAGGGAGGGAGAGGGACAGCGGAACAGGCTTATTGGGTAAAACAGAGCCAGGAAACATCGGCGTCAGGAAGCAGAAATCGTAAGGAATACCGTTTAAAAACCAGTAGGGTAAAAAATCAGCCCCGTCCGCTGCCCGCTAACCAATGGCGCGAACGGAGCCTGCATTGCCGTTAGCGGAACACGCTAATCGCTTCGACCAGACGCGTGGCCTGATGAGTCATCCGGCTGGCTGCCTGTGCCCCTTCCTCCACCCGCGCGGCGTTCTGATGAGTGATATTATCCAGGTCTTCTACCGCCAAACTGACTTCGCTCAGTGCCGTAGCCTGTTCGGAAGTGGCCGCGCTGATCTGCGCAATCAGTGAAGTGACGTTCTGCACCTGAGAAACGATCTCTTCCATCGTCCTGCCCGCACCGTTAACGTGAGCACTACCGGACTCTACCTTCAGCGCGCTGTTTTCCACCAGGTTTTTTATTTCACTGGCGGCTTTTGCGCTGCGCTGGGCCAGGCTACGCACTTCTCCGGCCACGACGGCAAAACCTTTACCCTGTTCGCCCGCACGTGCGGCTTCCACGGCTGCGTTCAGCGCCAGAATATTGGTCTGAAACGCAATGCTGTCGATGACGGAAATAATTTCCTCAATCTGACCGGAGCTGCCGCGAATTTTGCCCATGGTATCCATTACCGAGTCCATGGCTTCGCCGCTGAGCAGTGCGGCCTGGGTTGCGGAAACTGCCCGGCTGGAAGCGTAGCGTGTACTGTCGTTATTTTGCTGAATAATGGCGGCGAGTTGTTCCATGCTGGCCGCGGTTTCTGCCAGCGAGGCTGCCTGCTCTTCGGTTCGGGAAGAAAGATCACCGTTTCCTTTCGCAATCTCTTCGGAAGAGTTGGCGATAGTGGCGGCATTGCTTTTGATATCTGAAACCAGCTGGGCCAGACGCTGCTGCATCAGCATTAAAGCATTCAGCAGTTCGGCCGTTTCATTGTTTCCGGAAACGTTCAGGGTCGCCGTCAGATCGCCTGCGGCCACACGACTGGCAATCTCTACCGCCTGTTTAAGTGGGCGGGTGACGGAACGCACGATCGTCGTTGCCAGCAAAATGACCAGAAGCGCAACCGCGAACAGGCCTGCCAGCAGCCAGTACTGAGCATGACGGCGCTCGGTAATCTGAAGCTGTAGCTGCATTTCGAGACGACTGCTGGCCTTATCGCCCAGTTCGGCATAGCGGTTAATGGCCTGCGTAAAGATGCTGACATACTCAGCCGGCACGACGCTGGCATGGCTGCTGACAAAGATCGAATCAGCCAGGCGTAGCGCGTCGGATGCCTGTTGATTGGCTTCTTCCGACAGTCCGGCAAAGACCGGCTTAAGAGCGGGCTCAATAAGGAAGACCTTATCGAGGTTAGTACTGAACTGAGCCAGGGCCGTCTTGCCGCTGTCGATCTTAAACGCCATCCGGCTGTAATCCACATCGCTGACAGGACCACCTGCAATCAGGGAGGCACCGATGCCGCGGATCTGCCCCAATGTTTCAGTCAGCAGAGGCAGGCGGACAAAGGTGCTGATAATGGTCTGGTAGGTATTTAAATCTGCATCAAGGGTGAGGCCGTAAAAGTCCAGCACATCCTGATTGGTATCCAGCAGCGTCTGGATCAGGTGCGTATGGCGAGTCAGGCTTGCCTCTGGCGTCAGCGTACCGGCTTTGATGTCCGATTCCAGCCCGTTCCACTCCTCCGTGACAAGCGCCAGACGTTTTAAGGGCGATGCCTGGGGATCGGCCTGACGAAGGTCGGCCGCAAGGGTTTCCGTCAGACGGTTAATTTCGCTTGCCAGCGCCAGGCGGGGCGCGGTGGCCGGATTGTGCTGAGCGATAGCGATAGCACTTTGCGCCCGATGACGCTGCAGCAAATTCAACAGCGCCAGCATTTTTTTCTCGGTCGGCACGCCGGTTAATTCAGTTTGTTTTGCCTCAATAATTTTGCTGCCGGTTTGAATAAACATAAAAGTGGGTAAAGCAAAAAGCATTAGCGCAAAGGCTCCCAGCAGCAAAAATTTAGCAGGGAGGTTAATTCTGTCGAGTAGGTTCTTCATTTTTATCTCTGATAATATTTGATTTAGTTTTAATTAATTGCGTCAGGTGAATCAGCTATTTATTACAGTGCCCTGGTTCTATGCGATGTCAGGCGTCAAGGGTTCAGGCGAAAGCCCGTCCGAGAAACAGCCCTCATGAAAGTGAAAAATTAGTGTAGTGAAACGGAGTGTATCCTGGGATTTTCAGTTGTATAGATGATATTTTCTTAACATAGAGCGCGGGCTAATAAAAAATAAGTTAAACAAAAACAGAGGCTTATAATTTAACCCGCTAAGGTTTAATATAAATATTGAGATTTATCTTAAGTGTGGGTCTGCTATAAATAAAAATATAAAGTTAATACTTTTTTTGCCGATAACAGGGCGGGGCGAGGTGTGGAGTAAAGAAAATTATTCTTATATTAATAAGGTAAAATAAAGGAAGTGAGGGTTTTTTAAGTAAAGATTTCACTTTATAAAATAGTACGCAGTGAAATTATTTATCGCGTTATGACTATCTGTATTTCTTAGCCAGGTATTTATCCGCATACGTTATGCTTGTCTTCTGCACGAAAAGAAAATAACCAAAAAGCTGGCGAAAGCGTATTTCGCACGGCAAAGATGCTTGCCGCGGCCTGCTTTCAGACAGCGAGCGTTTTTTGCGCAGTCCGGTCGTAAAGCCTTCCTTACCGAGCTGTCTTTTTAACCGGTGCGGCGGGCAGGGACAAAGTCAGCGCGGGGGATTTTGGCCGTCGGAGTTGTTGAAAACTTGCCGCCCGGCTACCCTCTGATACGCATTGATGCCAGCAGAGGAAAACATGAAGGAAAAAATAGCCTGGATAGATAACCTGCGGGCGGTGGCCTGCCTGATGGTGATTATGATCCACACCACCACCTGGTATGTGACCAACGCGCCGAAAGTAGGCGAACACACGTGGGATCTCTCCAACCTGCTGAACTCCGCTTCAAGAGTCTGCGTGCCGATCTTTTTTATGATTTCCGGCTTTCTGTTTTTTGGCGAGCGTAGCGCGCAGGGGCGCCATTTTCTGCGTATCGTACTTTGTCTGCTGTTTTACAGCGCGGTGGCGCTGGCCTACATCACGTGGCTCACGCCTATCAGCCAGGGGATCTCCATCCGGCTGCTTTTGCAAAAACCGGTCTTTTACCACCTGTGGTTTTTCTTCGCGATTATCGCTATCTACCTGCTTTCGCCGTTGATTCAGGTTAAAAACGTGCGCCCAGGCTATCTGGCGGCGGTGACGCTGGTGCTGGCCGTGCTGGCGAATCCCAACACGGTGGATCGGTCGATTGGCCATTTTCACTGGCTACCACTGAATCTCTATATTAACGGCGACAGCTTTTACTACGTGCTTTACGCGCTGTTTGGCCGCGCCATCGGCACCATGAATACTGGCGGACGTAACGTCAGCTGGCTGGCCGGAGCGGTGTTTATCGCCTGCGTGGCGGGTATTGCGGTAGGCACGAAAAAGCAAATGGCCATCAACGGCGCCTTTGCCGATACCTGGTATCTTTACTGCGGGCCGGTCGTATTTATTGCGGCGGTCAGCCTGCTGGTGCTGTTTAAAAATGCGCTAAATACCCGCATCCTGCCGGTGTTAGGCGTTATTTCACGTAATTCGCTGCCAATTTACGGCTTCCACGCCCTCTTTATTCACTTTATGCGCACGCATCAGCTCGATCACACCCATCGTCCGCTGCTGGATATTCCGCTGGTGTTTACGCTGACGCTGCTGGGCAGCCTGCTGCTGGCGCTGGCGCTGAGGAAACTGGATAAGCGGCATTTTGTCAGTTAAAGCTGGCACGGCACCGCGAGATCCGGCGTGCCATAGCCCATCACTTCCAGCAGCTGCCGGGCATGCTGTACCGCATCCTGACGGTGCGCAATGCCCATTTTCTGATAAAGATTGCGGATGTGGGTTTTGATGGTGGTGGCCGCCACGTCCAGCTCTCCCGCGATCTGCTCGTTGCTGTAGCCTGAGTAGATCAGCCCCAGCACCTGCCATTCACGTTGGGTTAGCGGGCTGGTACGAATAAGCTCAGGTACCTGCGGATGGCTCAGCAGTTTACTGACAAAACTTTCGTCGAAATGGGCAAACTTATGGCGATGATGCTGGTTAAGTTCGCGTAGGATCTGCTGCGCCCTGCGCTGTTCCAGGTCCGGTAGCAGGTTTAGCTGCAGCAGCTGCCTGAGCTGCTGCGCCATCATTTCGCCTTCAATGACGAAATGGCTGATAAAGCCCGTGCGGTTCGCCAGACTCAATGCTTCGATCAGCACGCGCTGCGCGTCGCTTTTCCTGCCCGTCCGCCAGTACAAAAGATTGCTTAACAGCAGGTTACGGTTCAGGTCGCTGGTCAGGCGCAGCTGGCGCGCGTTGCTGTTCAGCTCGTCCAGCACCACTTCCGCCTCGCTGAACTGTTCCAGCAGTATCTGCACTCGCGCAATCGAGCGCCACTGGCCCTGCTGGAAATGATTATCCGCACCGCCTGGTTTACCGGCCTGCTGTAACCAGCGCTGCGCGGCCATTTTGTCGCCGGTCAGCTGCCAGTAAATGACCCGACTTTTGTCAGTATTGGTTACCCAGTCAATATGATACTGGCCGGTTTTGATCAGGTTCTCACAGCGCTGCAAATAGTGCTGTGCGTTATCCAGCTGACCGCGAGCCAGCGCGCATTTAGCCAACATCGCCAGGCACTGGAGCTGCTGCTGCGGCTGGAAATTACTGAGCACTTCCAGGCCCTGACGAGCGGCCTGTTCGGCATCATCCAGTCTGGACCATGACCACAGGACCTGCGAACGTAAACGCAGCAGGAATTCATGCATCGGCAGCTGCTCAAGATGCTGCTCATGCACCAGCTCAAAAGCCCGATCCTGCATCTCAAAGGCCGCCTGCAAAAATCCCTGTGCAATCAGGATTTCGCTTTGCTGCAGTAAAGCCCACAGCGCGTAATGATAAATCTGAAAGCGTCTGGCTATCTGTTCGGTTTGCTGCATTAGCGGCAGGGCGCGGGCCAGATCGCCACGGCAATGCTGAATTTCGCCGGTCACTGATGTAGCGACAATACGGCTGTAATAGCTGTTATGCGGCAAAAAATGCAGCGCTTCTGTAGCCAGCCGCGCGGCTTCTTCTTCACGACCATCGTTGATGGCCACCTGAGCGCGCAGGGCATTAAATTCGGCCGCAAGTTCCTGCGTCATGGAGATATTCCGGCGCTGCATTTCGCTTTCCGCGCGGGAAAGCAGCGCGTCCACTTCGGCATAGCGGTGCTGGCTTTGAATAAGCCAGGCCTGAAGCAGCACCAGCTTAGGATTGACGATAAGCTGGTCATAACACAGCGCATTCAGGCACTCTTCCAGCAGGGCCAGCTCGCTTTGATTAAACAGCGCCCAGGCATGCTGTAGCAGAATGTCGCGCAGCAGTCCGGTATCTTCCGCACCCAGCGCATGATGGATTGCTTCCGCCGGAAAGCCCTGCGCCAGCCAGCCTTCTGCGGCGGCGCGATGGATCTCAGGCAGCTCTGCGGCCAGTTCCCACTGGCAGCGCTGACGCAGAAAAGAGGCGAACAGCGGATGGAAGTTAAACCACTCGCCTGTGCCGTCCATGCGGTGAAGAAACAATCCCTGGCTTTCCAGATTCTCCAGACGCTGCTGCGCGTTGTCGCTGCCGGTCAGGCGGACGATCAGCGCATCGTTCATTGAGCGCAACAGCGAACAGCGCAGCAGAAAATCACGTGTAGGGGTATCAACGCGATCTAATACCTCCTCGACCAGATATTGCGACAAATGGCTGGCATTCAGGCCGGTGAGCTTGCGCGCGGAGTGCTGAGTAGACTGTAAAGCGGGCGTGGATGACTGGCTGGCCGACAGCGCAATCAGCTGAAGCGCCGTGGCCCAGCCGGCGACGTCATCGCACAGCTGGTTGCTGTCTGCCTGTTCAATCGGCTCTTTTAAGCGGCAGTCAAAAAAACGCTGGGTTTCACTGTGGGTAAAGGCCAGTTCGGAGACGATAAGCTCCAGTAGCTGGCCGCGGACGCGTAAATTGGCGATGCCCAGCGGCGGCAAGGTGCGCGACAAGATCACCAGCGAGAAATTTTCAGGCTGGTGGCGCAGAAAAAAACGCATCCCGTCATGGATATCCGCACTGGAAATCAGATGATAGTCATCGATGACCAGCGTCACCGGCTGTTGCCATTCGGCCAGTTCAACGAACAGCTGGGCAAAAAGCGTGTTCAGGCTGGCGTACTGATGCTTCTGGCTTAACGCTTCACTTTTCACGCAGTGGCCGCCGGTGGCCTGTTGAATAGCCGCAATCAAATAGCTGGCAAACCGTTCCGGCTTATTGTCGCTTTCGTCCAGCGAATACCAGCCCAGCGCGTTTTTACCCGCCGCCCAGTGCGCCATCAGCGTCGTTTTGCCGTAGCCTGACGGGCTGGTGACCAGCGTCAGACGATAATCCGATACGGCCGCCAGCCTGGCCAGTAAACGTTCGCGTACCACCGTATCTTGCAGCCGCATCGGGCGGCTCAGTTTTGAAGGGATAAGCATAATTTTGGATTCTTATAAGACGCGTCAGCGGGGCGGCTAATTATTTCAAAGCCCGTAATTAATCAATTTTTCTAAACTCTGCCTCCAATCCGTTGATTGCAAGCGGGATACGCTTTTATGTTGCATTTAGTCGTACTTCGTCACATTTTTCTGCTCAAGTTTTTCGCCCCGCCATCTCTCTTAGCCGCTCCTTCCCCTACGCCCTGCTGCTCCTCCCTTTCTAATCGCCGTTGGGATGATGATCAGCACAGTTCAAATCGGCAGCATGAGAGTCATTCAGGGATTATGAGGATAAATCATGCAGGCAACATTCAATAAAACGACGTTTATGGCGGCGCTGGCGCGCCAGTGCGCGCCGTATCAGGCGCAGGACATGACTCAGCATCAGTGGTGGCAGGCGGTCAGCGCCGCGCTGGCCGAACAGCTGCATGCCTTACCGGCCGTCGCGCCGTCAGGCCAGCAGCGGCACGTCAATTATATCTCGATGGAATTTTTGATTGGTCGCCTGACCGCTAATAACCTGATCAATCTTGGCTGGCTGGAGGAGGTCAGCGAGATCCTGAAGAAACAGGGCGTGAACCTGACGGACGTGTTGGAACAG
>DOOK01000379.1:13816-15315 GCA_003512805.1 Erwinia sp.
TCGATCCGGCGCTGGGTAACGGCGGGCTGGGACGGCTGGCGGCCTGTTTTCTGGATTCGATGGCGACAGTGGGACAGCCTGCGGTGGGCTATGGCCTCAATTACCAGTACGGCCTGTTCCGCCAGTCTTTCCACGACGGCGCGCAGCAGGAAGCACCGGACAACTGGCACCGCGAAACCTATCCGTGGTTTCAGCGCAACGGCTCGCTGGCGGTCAGCGTCGGCTTTGGCGGCAAGCTGAGTAAAGANNAAGACGCTCAGGGCCGGGAGCAGTGGCAGCCGGCTTTTTCGCTGCTGGGCGAGGCGAACGATCTGCCGGTAGTCGGCTATCAAAATGGCCTCACTCAGCCGCTGCGCCTGTGGCAGGCTACGGCGATGCATCCTTTCGATCTGGGCCTGTTTAACGATGGCAAATATCTGGAGGCGGAGCGGCAGGGCGTAGAGGCAGAAAAGCTCACGAAAGTCCTCTATCCGAACGACAACCATCAGGCTGGCAAGCGGCTGCGCCTGATGCAGCAATACTTCCAGTGTGCCTGTTCGGTGGCGGATATCCTGCGTCGCCACCATGCGGCCGGACGAAAAATCGAAGAGCTGCCGCAGTATGAAGTGATCCAGCTGAACGATACCCATCCCACCATTGCCATCCCGGAACTGCTGCGCATTTTGTTGGATGAGCACCAGCTTGACTGGGACGCAGCCTGGTCCATCGTCAGCCGGACTTTTGCTTATACCAACCACACGCTAATGCCGGAAGCGCTGGAGTGCTGGGATGAAAGGCTGGTACGCAGCCTGTTGCCGCGCCACTTCTCTCTGATTAAGCAGATCAATGCACGCTTTAAAGCGCAGGTAGAGCAGCGCTGGCCGAATGATGCCGATATCTGGGACAGGGTGGCTATTCACCATAACCGCCAGGTGCGGATGGCTAATCTTTGCGTGGTCAGTGGTTTTGCCGTCAACGGCGTTGCCGCACTGCATTCCGCGCTGGTGGTCAAAGATCTGTTTCCGCACTATCACCAGCTGTGGCCGGAAAAATTCCACAACATTACCAACGGCATTACGCCGCGCCGCTGGCTGAAGCAGTGTAACCCTGCGCTTTCTGCGCTCATCGACAGCAAGCTTAATGCTGAATGGGTGACGGACCTGGGCGCGCTGCAGGGGCTGGAGGCTTTTGCTGACGACGCCACCTTTCAGCAGCGTTATCGGCAGATCAAACAGGAAAACAAGCACAGGCTGGCGACCTGGGTGCAGCACACCATGGGGATCAAGATCAACCCTGAGGCGATCTTCGATGTGCAGATCAAACGCCTGCATGAGTACAAGCGCCAGCACCTGAATCTGCTGCATATCCTCTCGCTTTATCGCCAGCTTCGCGATAATCCGCAGCAGGACGTTGTGCCGCGTGTGTTCCTGTTCGGTGCAAAAGCCGCGCCTGGTTACTATCTGGCTAAAAATATTATCTACGCTATCAACAAGGTAGCAGAGAAAATCAATAACGATCCG
>DOOK01000101.1:0-3775 GCA_003512805.1 Erwinia sp.
CAACTGGTCGTTTCATGCCGCATCCGTGAGGGGATGCGGCGAGGTTATGCGCCTGCCCGCTTTCAGGATGCGGGCGTATCGTTCTTTTTCGCGGCACGTTTGGACCGTGTCGCGGCGGCGATCTTACGGCTTTTATCCGACGGCTTGCGCGGTTTTTTCTCGCTTTTTGCCCCGTCTGCCGTAGCGGCTTTGCCGCTGCCGTTACGGAAGGCGCTGTCCGGCTCAAAGTTCACCTTTTTGGCCTGATCGCGACGGCGTTTACCGCTGTGCTGGGCAGCCGGTTTCTTCGCCCGGTCGCGTTCAGTTTTACCTTCCCCACGGGGTTTACGCGCGCTTGAAACCAGCGCGAAGTCGATTTTGCGCTCGTCCATGTGCACCGCATCCACGCGCACTTCAACCGTATCGCCCAGGCGATAGGCTTTGCCGCTGGATTCGCCAACCAGACGCTGGCCGATGGCATCAAAGCGGTAGTAGTCGTTGTCCAGCGTGGACACGTGCACCAGCCCGTCGATAAACAGATCGTTTAAGCGTACAAAGAAGCCAAAACCGGTCACGCTGGAGACTACGCCGGTAAAGGTTTCCCCTACCTGATCCTGCATAAAGTCGCATTTCAGCCAGTCGGCGACGTCGCGCGTCGCTTCGTCCGCACGGCGTTCGGTCATGGAACAGTGCTGGCCAAACTGCAGCATCTGTTGCATGTCGTAGTGATAGCCTCCCGTTGGCGTGGTGTTACCCTGCAGCGTATTGTTTTCCTTCGCCAGCAGATACTTGATGGCGCGATGCAGAAGCAGATCGGGATAGCGACGGATCGGCGAGGTAAAGTGCGCATAGGACGCCAGCGCCAGACCGAAGTGGCCGCGGTTTTCCGGGTCGTAAACGGCCTGCTTCATTGAGCGCAGCAGCATGGTTTGCAGCATTTCGGCATCGGGACGCGAAGAGATTTGCGTCAGCAGCTCCGCGTAATCCAGCGGATGCGGCTTGTTGCCGCCGCCCAGCGTCAGCCCCAGTTCGTTCAGCACGGAACGGAAGCTTTTGATATTTTCTTCGCTCGGACGATCGTGGTCGCGGAACAGCGCCGGCTCTTGGTTTTTCTCTACAAAGCGGGCTGAGGCGATATTCGCCAGGATCATGCACTCTTCGATAAGCTTGTGGGCGTCGTTACGCGCCACCTGCTCTACACGCTCAATACGGCGATCGGCGTTGAAGATAAATTTGGCTTCGTCGGTTTCAAAGGAAATGCCGCCGCGCTGCTCGCGCGATTTTTCCAGCACCAGATACATGCGGTGCAGCTCTTCCAGATCTTTTACCAGCGGCTGGTATTGCTCGCGAAGCTCCTGATTGCCCTGCAAAATGCTCCAGACCTTGTTATAGGTCAGGCGAGCCCAGGAGTTCATCACCGCTTCGTAATGCTTGTAGCCGGTCAGCTTGCCGGTGGCGGAAATGGTCATTTCACAGACCATACAAAGGCGATCCACCTGCGGGTTCAGCGAGCAGAGTCCGTTGGAGAGCACTTCCGGCAGCATAGGCACAACCTGCGACGGGAAGTAGACCGACGTCCCCCTGTTAACCGCTTCGTCATCCAGCGGCGTACCGGGGCGAACGTAATAGCTCACATCGGCGATAGCCACCCATAACCGCCAGCCGCCGCCACGTTTTCTTTCACAGAACACGGCGTCATCAAAGTCACGCGCATCTTCGCCATCAATGGTGACCAACGGCAGGTCGCGTAGATCCACGCGGCCCGCTTTAGCCTCTTCCGGCACTTCTTCTTTCAGCTTCGCAATCTGACGTTCCAGCGCTTCCGGCCAGACGTGGGGAATGTCGTGGGTACGTAAGGCCATCTCGACGGCCATTCCGGTTCCCATGTTATCACCGAGCACTTCCACTACTTTACCGACAGCCTTGCTGCGGCGGGTAGGACGCTGCATCAGCTCCACCACGACCACATAGCCCATACGGGCGTTCATCAGCTCTTCCGGCGGGATCAGAATATCAAAGCTCAGGCGGCTGTCGTCCGGCACCACAAAACCGACACCGGCTTCGGTGAAATAGCGGCCGACGATTTGATTATTACGCGGCTCCAGCACGCGTACCACGCGCGCTTCACGACGACCTTTACGATCGGCGCCCATGGCCTGAGCCAGGATGACATCGCCATGCATACACATCTTCATCTGCTCGGCGGAGAGATAAAGATCGTCTTTGCTGCCCTCAATGCGCAGGAAGCCAAAGCCATCGCGATGGCCGATAACTTTGCCGCGCAGCAGGTCCAGACGTTCCGGCAGCGCATAACACTGACGGCGGGTGAACACTAACTGTCCGTCACGCTCCATCGCGCGCAGGCGACGGCGCAGCGCTTCGACCTGCTCTTCGCCAGAGATAGAAAGTTCGTCCGCCAGCTCTTCACGGCTGGCAGGCTTTTCGCGTTTATCTAAATGGGAAAGGATAAATTCGCGGCTGGGAATGGGGTTCTCATATTTTTCAGCTTCCCGTTCCTTAAATGGATCTTTTGACATAGCGGTTCCTCCGTTGTCATTAGCTGCGGAAAGAGGGTTGCTCAATCTGCAGCAATTGGTAGAGCGGATGGTTGTCGACAACCAGGTCGGCCAGCGTGTAGCCGTCAAGCACGGCGAGAAAACACTGTACGGCCTCATGCAGCGCCGTTTTCAGACGGCAGGCCGGAGTGATGTGGCAAAAGTCACTGTGGCAGTTCACCAGCTGGAGCGGCTCCATATCGCGGACGACCTGGCCTATGACGATCTCACTGGCCGGTTTGCCCAGCCGGATACCACCAATTTTGCCCCGCACTGCAGCGATATAGCCTGCCCGACTCAGCTGGTTGATAATTTTGACCATATGGTTACGCGAGACGCCGTAAGTCTCCGTGACCTGCGTGATGCTGGTCATTCTGCCCGCAGGCAAAGCGGCCATAAAAATCAGCGCGCGTAAACCATAATCAGTGAAACTTGTTAGCTGCACGGTTACCTCAACGGCACGGCGCTAAATGCGCCAGCAATCCGCTCAAAATGAGTGTGTTGTCAATGATGATAAACCAGCCATCGTGTTCGAGGCCATTTTATTTCAGTAAGCGCTGATAAAGCGAGGGCGGGACGAGAAAGCGGGAGAAGAAATCATGGCCGGGCAGTGCCCGGCCTGGATAACATCCTATGCGTCAAACGGGTCGCGCAGGATCATCGTTTCGCTACGGTCAGGGCCCGTAGAGATGATGTCTACCGGCACGCCGGTCACTTCTTCCACGCGCTTGATATAATCGCGCGCGGCCTGCGGCAGGCCTTCCAGCGTTTTCACGCCAAACGTGGTTTCGCTCCAGCCCGGCAGCGTTTCGTAGACAGGCTCAATGCCTTCCCATCCGTCAGCGGCCAGCGGCGTGGTGGTCACTTCGCGACCGTCAGGCATGCGATAAGCCACGCAGATCTTCACTTCTTTCAGTCCGTCCAGCACGTCCAGTTTAGTCATGCAGAAACCAGACAGCGAGTTGATCTGTACCGCACGGCGCACGGCGACCGCATCCAGCCAGCCAGTACGACGACGACGACCGGTAGTGGCACCGAACTCGTTACCCTGCTTACACAGGAACTCGCCGGTTTCATCGAACAGTTCGGTCGGGAACGGGCCTGCACCCACGCGGGTAGAATAGGCTTTCACAATGCCCAGCACGTAGTCTACATAGCGTGGCCCGATGCCGGAGCCTGTTGCTACGCCGCCTGCGGTGGTGTTGGAGGAAGTCACATAGGGATAGGTGCCGTGGTCGATG
>DOOK01000101.1:3962-8005 GCA_003512805.1 Erwinia sp.
TTCAGAAACGTCCACGACCATGCTGGTGAGGATATCGGCGATAGCCATAATATCGTTCAGCACTTTGTCGTAGTCGACCGCTTCTTCTTTGTAGTAGTTCACCAGCTGGAAGTTGTGATATTCCATCACTTCTTTCAGCTTGATGGCGAAGGTTTCTTTATTGAAAAGGTCGCCAACGCGCAGACCGCGGCGGGCTACTTTGTCTTCGTAAGCGGGGCCGATGCCGCGACCGGTGGTCCCAATCGCTTTTGCGCCACGCGCTTTTTCACGCGCCACGTCCAGCGCAACGTGATATTCCAGGATCAGTGGGCAGGCTTCGGAAATAAACAGGCGGTCGCGTACCGGAAAGCCACGATCTTCCAGACCCTTCATCTCTTTCATCAGCGCGGCCGGTGAAAGCACCACACCGTTGCCGATGATGCTGGTTACGTTTTCACGCAGGATACCAGAGGGAATTAAATGGAGGACGGTTTTTTCACCGTTGATGACCAGCGTGTGGCCCGCGTTATGACCACCCTGATAGCGAACCACGTATTTCGCACGTTCGGTCAGCAGGTCAACAATCTTTCCTTTACCTTCGTCACCCCATTGGGTGCCCAGTACGACGACGTTCTTACCCATTTCTAAAATCACCGATTGCTTAAAAATGGATTCTACCACCGTAAAACACGTCTTTCAGCACTTTTAGCACACGTTTGCGTACTTTTTTCCCCGCCGTGCTGTCCGGCACCGACGGGCGCTTTTTATGCTGTTAACCGCCGCCATGTACGCTGACGCTGTACCAAATTACCAGGCCAGCAACGACCAGTCCCCCGCCGAAACGACGCAGTAACCGATCGGGGATCTGGGCCATAGTCAGGATCAAACGTCGCCAGATACGCGGCAGCAGCATCGGGCCAATTCCTTCTAAAATCAGCACTAATGCCAGTGCTAACCAAACAGTTGCATTCATAAATGACTACCCGGAAAAAAGAGCCGTAGTATGCCACGGCTTTTTATCGGTTTGGCCGGGAAAATGAAAGAATTCATGTTAATGGCCTGCCCGCTTTGCACGCCCCGAACGGTTACCGGTATCTAAGGCACTGCGACGATCGGAACGGTGACAGGCAGAACGAGCAAACCCGCCAGGCGGGGGCTTCAGTCCCGATCTGAGGCGCCGCTCGCCAAACAGCCAGGTTAATGTTTCTGGCGGAGGCGGCAATGGAAATCGCCCTCGCCTGCGCTTTTTCTTGCAGCTTATACTGCGGTGGACCAAAGCTCTCAAATGCCTGCCGCTGTGGCCCGCTGCCCTTCAGTACACGCTCAAGTATGGAGTCTTCTGTGGTTGTATCATGCAGGCAATATAAAGGAATCAGATGGGTGAATGTTTGAAATCAGGCCATATTCCAGCCTGAAGGCAGGTTGCTATAACGGTCTGCCTAAATCCTCTGTTTCGCGTCAGGAGTCCGTTCCGGTTTGGTCATGTGAATTAAAGGCGGGCGGCATTTTTGCATGCTCTGCTTATTATCACGCTTTTATTAATGCTGCATCTAAAAGAGTTAATTAACTTTCCATTCTAAAAAATCAGCTTAATTAATAAAGGCAACTGATTATAAAAAATAGAATGCTGGCACCATTAATTAGCGTACAGGAAGGGTAATGAAATGAGCCTAAGCATGGTGACCCTTTAGCGGCAGGTGTTAAAAAATGGCGTAGTCAGGATGATAATTAATTAACACCTGTCTGAGGTTTGCAGAAAGAAATAAAAAAGCCGGGGAATATCCCCGGCCTGAGTATAAAAGACGGTTAGCGAGTCGCTTTCGAAGGCGACTGCATAAAGCGGAAGAAGTCGCTGTCCGGGCTCAACACCATCACGTCCTGATTGCTGTTGAAGCTGCTGTCATAGGCGCGCAGGCTGCGGATAAAAGCATAGAAATCCGGATCCTGGCTAAAAGCGTCAGCAAAAAGCTTCGCTGCTTCGGCATCGCCATCACCACGCGTCATCAGCGCGGTACGCTGCGCTTCGGCCAGAGTACGCGTTACTTCATAGTCGGCACCCGCACGCAGTTTCTCAGCCTCTTCCTGACCCTGTGAACGCTGACTACGCGCAACGGCTTCACGCTCGGCGCGCATGCGGTTATAGATAGCGTCCGAAACCTCGGTTGGCAGGTTGATCTGCTTAATGCGCACATCAACGACCTGGATGCCTAATGCCGCCATACTGTTCGGGTTCACCGCCGGCTCTTTACTGGTGGTTTCGCGCTCTACACGCGCCGCTGCAGAAGCGATAGCATCATCGGCCGCTGGCGTAGCGATCTCGTCGTCCTGACCTGCACTGCCGGTATTCAGGGCATCACGCACATCGGTCGTCAACCGTCCACGCGAGTCGGTGACAATATCTTTTACGTCCAGACGACCAATTTCGGAACGTAGACGGTCACTGAATTTCCGTTTCAGCAGCACTTCCGCCTGTGAAACGTCGCCGCCACCTGTAGCCAGGTAGTAGCGGCTGAAATCACTGATGCGCCATTTGATATAGGAATCCACGATCAGATCTTTCTTCTCTTTCGTCACGAAGCGATCGGCCTGGTTATCCATGGTCTGCATACGCGCGTCCAGCGACTTCACCGATTCCAGGAACGGGATCTTAAAGTGCAGGCCAGGCGCATAAACCAGCGGCTTATTTTCATCATCGCGCAGGACCTTGCCAAAACGCATGACGATGCCGCGCTGGCCTTCCTGTACCACAAACAGCGATGCGTAAAGCACCACCAGCACCACAATTATTACCACGATTAATGGCTTACGCATCCTTAATCTCTCCCTTCGCGCTGGGTATCGTTACGCTGAGCATTGACCCGACGCTGATCCATAATGCTGTCCGGACTGAACGACGACCCGTTACTGGCACGTTCGTTGCTGCCCGAGGCGGCCGGCAGGTGGAGCAGACTGTTGTTGCTCTGCCCGGCTGATGACGGAGCGCTCTGGCCACGCATCAGCTGATCCAGCGGCAGCACCATCAGGTTATTGCCCTTATCGTTAACCAACACCTTACGAGTGTGGCTAAGGACGCGCTCCATCGTTTCAATATAAAGACGCTCACGGGTAATCTCTGGCGCGGCCTTATATTCTGGTAGCAGCTTGGCAAAACGGGCGACTTCACCCTGGGCTTCCAGCACCGTACGGGTTTTATAAGCACGTGCTTCTTCCAGAATACGCTGTGCCTGACCGTTAGCACGTGGCTGTACTTCGTTGGCATAGGCTTCAGCTTCACGCACGTACTGCTCGCGGTTTTCACGGGCGGCAATAGCATCGTCAAAAGCCGCTTTCACTTCTTCCGGCGGGCGAGCAGCCTGGAAGTTGACGTCCAGCAGCGTAATACCCATATCGTAAGGCCTGATCGTCTCTTCCAGCTCGCGCTGCGTATCGCTACGCACTACGGTACGGCCTTCCGTCAGGATGCGATCCATGGTTGAACGGCCAATAACGCCGCGCAATGCACTATCGGTCGCCTGACGCAGGCTGTCATCCGCACTGGTCACGGCAAAAAGATAGCGTTCCGGGTTAGTGACGCGGTACTGCACGTTCATTTCTACACGAACGACGTTTTCGTCCGATGTCAGCATCGTTCCTGAAGCGGCCAGTTCGCGTACCGCCTCAACGTTGACGGCGCGAACCTGATCGATAAAGGTTGGCTTCCAGTTCAGGCCCGGTTCAACCAGATGGCTGAACTTACCAAACCGTGTTACCACGCCTCGTTCTGCCTCTTTAATGGTATAGAAACCGCTGCCGGCCCAAATCACTACCGCCGCGACCGCTACGATGCCGATCAGGCGACCGCCACGTCCCGGGGCCTGTTGGCCGCCGTCATTTTTACCCCCGCCGAAACCACCCAGTTTTTTGCTTAGCTTGCGGAAAATATCATCCAAATCAGGAGGCCCCTTATCGCGCCCTCCCTTGTTTCCCCCGGAGTTGCCGCCTTGATTATTGCTGCTCCCCCACGGGTCGCGGTCCTGTCCGTTATTCCCGGGCTGATTCCACGCCATGTTTCTGCTCCATTTATT
>DOOK01000378.1 GCA_003512805.1 Erwinia sp.
CTGCGGCTCTGAACGGGGAGGCTGAAGGGGCAGGATTATTTGGCAGGTAATTTAATATCTTTAAACATTGCTTCAATATCTTCATTGGAGCGCAGCCCTACGGCAGTGTCCACCACATCACGGGTTAGGTGCGGCGCAAAACGCTGAATAAAATCATACATATAACTACGCAGAAAAGTGCTGCGACGGAAGCCAATTTTGGTTGTGCTGTAGGTGAACACGTCCGTGGCTTCAATTCTGACCAGATCCGGATCCGACACCGGATCAACCGCCATGCTGGCTATAACGCCTACGCCCAGCCCCAACCGCACATAGGTTTTGATGACGTCGGCATCCGTCGCGGTGAAAACAATACGCGGCGTCAGGCCGGCCCGATTAAACGCCGTGTCCAGTTCTGACCGCCCGGTAAAGCCGAAGGTATAAGTCACCAGCGGATACTCGGCCAGCTCTTCGATAGAAACTTTTTCTTTTCCTGCCAGCGGATGATCCGGCGTCACTACGATGGCGCGATTCCAGTGATAGCAAGGCAGCATAACCAGATCGTCGTACAGATGCAGCGCTTCGGTAGCAATGGCGAAATCCGCGTTGCCTTTAGAGACCGCTTCCGCAATTTGCGTAGGCGATCCCTGATGCATATGCAGCGAAACACGAGGGTAGCGTTCAATAAAGCCTTTAATCACGTTAGGCAGCGCGTAGCGGGCTTGCGTATGGGTCGTGGCGACGTACAGCGATCCCTTATCAGGCCAGGTATGTTCTCCAGCTACCGATTTAATAGCTTCGACTTTCGACAGAACCTCGCGAGCAATACGGATAATTTCTTGTCCCGCGGGGGTGACCTGTGTCAGGTGCTTGCCGCTACGGGCGAAGATCTGGATACCCAACTCGTCTTCCAGCATACGTACTTGTTTACTGATGCCGGGTTGCGATGTGTAAAGCCCCTCAGCCGTTGAAGAGACATTCAAATTGTGATTGACCACTTCAACGATGTAACGCAGCTGCTGCAATTTCATGTTTGATCCGTCCAGTTTGGCGCCGCGCGCCGACAGGCTGTGCGGGGGAAGCACAGTGTATCGGCCTAATGCGATTTTATAATAAGGAAAGGTATATCTATAACAATCATATCAAAGATGGGTGGAATGTATAGCAGACCGGCAGCCGGAAGAGAAAACGGGCCGGCTGGATGCCGACCCGAGAGGTTATTTCTTGCTGGCTTTCGCCGTTTTTTCGGTTACGACCCACTTGCCGTCAACGTAGAACGCTGTCCAACCCGTGGCTTTACCTTCTTTTTCAGTGCTGACGTATTGCTGCTTCGTTTTGCGGCTGAAGCGCACTACCGTCTTGTTACCCTCTTCATCTGCGACCGGCGCGTCGGCCAGATAGCGCAGCTTCTCCGGCAGACGATCGCGGAAGCGCTGCAGCTCTTCCACCAGAGGCGCACGCGTCTCCCTGGATTTAGGGAAGGTGTTCGCTGCCAGGAAAACGCCTGCCGCACCGTCACGCAGAACAAAGTAAGCATCCGATTTTTCGCACGGCAGTTCCGGCAGCGGAACCGGATCTTCCTTCGGCGGCGCAACATCGCCGTTACGCAGGATCTTACGGGTGTTTTTACACTCGTCATTGGTGCAGGCCATGTATTTGCCAAAACGCCCCATTTTCAGGTGCATTTCTGAGCCGCACTTTTCGCATTCCACAATGGGGCCATCATAGCCTTTGATGCGGAATTCGCCCTGCTCAATTTCGTAACCGTCACAGCCCGGGTTGTTGCCGCACACGTGCAGTTTGCGCTGGTTATCGATCAGATAACTGTCCATCGCCGTGCCGCATTTGCCGCAGCGACGGCGCGCGCGCAGCGCATTGGTTTCGGCATCTTCACCCTCGAGGATGTTCAGGACTTCATTCTCTGGGATCAGATTGATAGTCTGCTTGCAGCGCTCTTTCGGTGGCAGTGCATAGCCGGAACAGCCAAGGAATACGCCGGTGCTGGCGGTACGGATCCCCATCTTGCGGCCGCAGGTCGGGCAATCGATGGTGGTCAGCACCATTTGGTTCGGCTGCATCCCCCCCTCTTCCGGATCCTTATCCGCCTTTTCCAGCTGCTGGCTGAAGTCGGCGAAGAACTTATCCAGCACGCCTTTCCACTGCGCTTCATTATTGGCAACCTGATCCAGGCTGTTTTCCATATGCGCGGTGAAATCGTAGTTCATCAGCTCGCGGAAGTTTTCCTCCAGCCGGTCGGTAACGATCTCGCCCATTTTCTCCGCATAGAACCGACGGCTTTCTACCCGCACATAGCCGCGATCCTGAATAGTAGAGATAATCGATGCATAGGTAGAAGGACGCCCAATGCCGCGTTTTTCCAGCTCGCGCACCAGCGAGGCTTCACTGAAGCGCGCGGGCGGTTTGGTAAAGTGCTGGCTGGGTTTGAGCTGCTGCAAGGCCAGTTCTTTACCCACTTCAACCGGCGGCAGCGTGCGGTCTTCATCCCCTTTACGCAGCGCAGGCATCACGCGCGTCCAACCGTCAAAGCGCAGCGTACGGCCTTTCGCCTTAAGTTTGAACTCGCCTGCACTGACGGTCAGCGTGGTAGAATCGTATTGCGCCGGCATCATCTGGCAGGCAACAAACTGGCGCCAGATCAGTTGATAAAGCTTCTGCGCGTCCGCTTCCATATCCTTTAACTGCTCGGCAAGAACAGCGACGTCCGATGGGCGGATCGCTTCGTGCGCTTCCTGCGAATTATCTTTGCTGGCATAGGTGTTGGCGGCTTTTGGCAAATATTTTTCGCCAAACTCGTTTTCGATATAGCCCCGTACCATGCTGACCGCATCCTGGC
This sequence comes from Erwinia sp., assembly GCA_003512805.1. Classification (GTDB taxonomy): domain Bacteria; phylum Pseudomonadota; class Gammaproteobacteria; order Enterobacterales; family Enterobacteriaceae; genus Erwinia. The sequence goes on from DOOK01000378.1 coordinate 2,834, forward strand.
TCAGATTGGTCGAGTCAGTACGCATATAGGTGATGTGGCCCGCTTCATAGAGGCGCTGCGCCATCATCATGGTTTTCTTCACGCCGTAGCCCAGACGAGTACTGGCCGCCTGCTGCAGCGTGGAGGTAATAAACGGCGCGCCAGGCTTGCTGCTGGTCGGCTTATCTTCACGGTCGGTAACCTGATAGCGCGCTTTTTCCAACAGGCTAACGGCGGCCTGCGTCTGCTCGCCATTGACCGGACGGAAAGGCTTGTCATGCTGATGCGTGACTTCCATCGGCAGCAGGGTGCCTTCCGGCGTATTCAGATCGGCGTGCAGCTCCCAGTACTCTTCCGGCACAAACGCTTTAATTTCACGTTCGCGCTCGACAACCAGACGCACGGCAACCGACTGCACGCGTCCGGCAGACAGCCCACGGGCAATTTTCTTCCACAGCAGTGGTGAGACCATGTAGCCCACTACGCGGTCCATAAAGCGGCGCGCCTGCTGGGCATTCACCCTGTTGATATTCAGTTCGCCCGGCTTGTCGAAAGCCTGACGGATCGCATTTTTGGTGATTTCATTAAACACCACGCGACTGAAGCGCGAATCATCACCGCCGATCACTTCCCGCAGGTGCCATGCAATGGCTTCCCCTTCGCGGTCAAGGTCGGTTGCGAGATAGATGTGGTCGGCATTTTGCGCCAGCGCTTTCAGCTCGGAAACCACTTTTTCCTTGCCCGGAAGGATCTGATAGTTCGCTTCCCAGCCGTGATAAGGATCGACGCCCATACGGCTAACCAACGCGGTCTTTTCGTCCTTTTTCACCTTTTTGGTGGTCTTACTGGTTGTAGAGTCAGCGCTCTTTTTAACTGTTGATCCACTGGTCGGCAAATCGCGGATATGACCCACGCTGGATTTCACCACGTAGTCGTTTCCGAGATATTTATTGATTGTTTTGGCTTTTGCCGGGGACTCAACTATTACGAGAGCTTTACCCATATTTACCTTTACCTGATTAAAACATCCGAGAGTAAATTGTGCCGAAAGCCTGGGGGCAATCCAGCGCGTTAAAACCTTCATGGCCGACAGCAGAATCCGGCACTTTCCCTGTTAACGCTTCCTGGACAGGAAGCCAACCCACTGATTAACGACACCTTTTACAAACTGTTAAGCGCATCACTAACAAAGCGTAAAGCCAGTTTTACGCCCGGAACCCGAAACGCCCACACTCTACCTGATAAAATCTGTTACGCAACTTAATTAGCATCCACAGCGGATTTACGCCAGAAAGACATAAAAAAGTGTGCGGAGAGGCAAGCGCCCACCGGCATTGAGTTTTTGCGGGGGTGCGGCGTAATATACTGCTCATTTGCCGCCTCTATAAAGGAGAGAATTCTGTGAAATCTACCCAGGCTATTGATAAAACCGCCCTCCTGCAAAAGGCGAACGAGCTTATCGTCGGGCACAAAGATTATTTTTCGGGGTTGTGCGCCACCGACGTGGAGCAGAAAGGTGAAGTGCTGGTTTTCCGCGGTGACTACTTTTTGGACGAGCAGGGACTGCCGGGCAGTAAAAGCACGGTGGTGTTTAACGTGTTTAAGTTCTTAGCCACCGAGCTGTCACCGCTTTATCATTTACAGGAATAGCGCCGGAAAGGCGCTACCAGGATTACAACAGCGGTTTTTCGCCCCGCTGCCACAGGCGCAGCAGCAGGCGCTCAAGGCTGACGCTGGCGCTTTGCGTAAAGCGATCCATCATTCTTTTGCGCTTCACGTAATGCACAGCCACTACTTCCCGCGCCTGCATCTGGTCGATGATCAGATCGTCGCTGGTGCCGATAGCGTCAATCAGGCCTTTTTCCAGCGCCTGCGTGCCAAACCAGTGCTCGCCGGTTGCCACGCTCTCAATATCCAGCGCCGGACGCATTTGATGAACAAAAGTTTTAAACAGCTGATGTGTTTCGTTGAGATCTTCGCGGAATTTTTCGCGACCCTGCTCGGTATTTTCGCCAAACAACGTCAGTGTGCGCTTATAATCTCCAGCCGTATGCAGCTCTACGTCGATTTCATTACGCTTCAGCAGACGATTGAAGTTAGGGATCTGCGCGACCACGCCGATTGAGCCGATGATGGAAAACGGCGCGGCTACGATACGATCGGCGACGCAGGCCATCATATAGCCGCCGCTCGCGGCCACTTTATCTACCGCCACGGTCAGACGAATGTTCTTATCGCGCAGCCGCTGTAGCTGGGAAGAAGCCAGCCCGTAGCCGTGCACTACGCCGCCCGGACTCTCCAGCCGAAGCAGCACTTCATCCTGCGGTCTTGCAACCGCCATAACGGCCGAAACCTCTTCACGCAATGAGGCAACTTCGTGCGCGTCCATGCTGCCTTTAAAATCCATCACGTACAGCGTGGGTTTGCTTTCAGCGGGCTTAATGCCTTGTTTAGCATCAGCTTTAGCATTCTTCGCCTCCAGCTTAGCCTTTTTTTTCTGCTCTTTGTACCAGCGTTTTTTATCGTGCGGCTTCATGCTCGCCAGGCCCATTTCATCCTTTATTTCCTGATAGGCATCATTAAGCCGCGTCAGGCGCAGCTGACCGCTCTGAGTACGTTTACGCATGGCCAGATGGGTAAGCAGGAGAGCAATGGCCGCGATCGCCACGACCACCGTGACCGTCTTGGCCAGAAAAAGTCCGTAGTAAGAAAGTAGTTCCACGCATTCCGCCTTATTTAACATCTAATTAGATCAGCTGCTAGTGTAGCCGAGTCGGTGCCCGGCGTCGCCCGGATCCGTTGCGGATGCAAAGATAGCGCTGCGCAGAGAACAGGCATCCGGACGGTTTGCTGTTGCGGTCAATGGATTAGCAGCGTTACCCTGTTCCTTTCCCGCCCTAAGAACCGCCAGAGGCTCATCAATGGATTATCACCCTGACCGTCATTTGCTTAACGATCGTATTATCCTTATCACCGGCGCCAGCGACGGTATCGGTCGTGAGGCGGCCGTTACCTATGCCCGCTACGGCGCCCAGGTTATTTTACTGGGCCGCAATGCGCAGAAGCTACAGGCCGTAGCGGATGAGATTGCCGCTACCGGCCAGCCTTCCCCGCTTTTCCTTACCCTGGATTTGGACAGCGCCACCCCGGAAGCGTGCCGCCAGCTGGCCGATGAGCTTTCCCGTCATGTCTCAAGACTGGATGGTGTGCTGCACAATGCCGGTCTGTTGGGCGACGTGGTGCCGATGACGGAGCAGGATCCCGCCGTCTGGCAGCAGGTCATGCGCGTGAACGTGGATGCCACTTTCTTCCTGACCCAGGCATTGCTGCCGCTGCTGCTGAAGTCGCAGGCTGGCTCGCTGGTGTTTACCTCTTCGAGCGTGGGCCGTCAGGGACGCGCAGGCTGGGGTGCCTACTCCGTGTCTAAATTTGCCACCGAAGGCATGATGCAGGTATTGGCTGAAGAGTATCGCGGCCAGCTGCGCGTCAACTGTATTAACCCCGGCGGCACCCGCACCAAAATGCGCGCCAGCGCTTTCCCGGAAGAAAATGCCGGCAAGCTGAAAACGCCGGCAGATATTATGCCCACCTACCTGTATGTCATGGGCGATGACTGCACGGAAAGCGGCGTCAGCTTTGATGCGCAGCCGGGACGTAAACCGGGAGCGGCAGAATAATGGCTGACGATCGCCATCAGCAGCGTCAGCAGAAGCTGAAAGAAAAGGTGGAGGCGCGGATAGCCGCGGCCACCGAAGCGCGCGGTATTCTGATGGTATTTACCGGCAACGGCAAAGGGAAAACTACCGCTGCTTTTGGTACCGCTGCGCGCGCGGTTGGCCATCATAAACGCGTGGGCGTTATTCAGTTTATTAAGGGCGAATGGCCTAACGGCGAGCGCAATTTACTGGAGCCGCACGGCGTGGAGTTTCAGGTAATGGCGACCGGCTTCACCTGGGATACGCAAAACCGCGAAACCGATACGGCTGCCTGCCTGGACGTCTGGCAGCACGGCAAACGGATGCTGCAGGATGCGTCGCTGGATCTGGTGGTGATGGATGAGCTGACTTATATGGTGAGCTTTGATTATCTGCCGCTTGAGGAGGTCATGGCGGCGTTGCGCGCCCGTCCGGCACAGCAAAGCGTGATTATTACCGGGAGGGGGTGTCATCGCGAGCTGCTGGCTCTGGCGGATACCGTGACCGAAATGCGCCCCGTTAAACACGCGTTTGATGCGGGGATTCAGGCACAGCAGGGTATCGACTGGTAAAGGCCAAAAAAAAGGGCGAATCGCTTCGCCCTTTTTTATTAACGCTTGCTGGTCGTGCGGCGGTTGCCGCTGACCTGAGTATGGCGCTTCACGGCGCGACGGATCTGATTGGCTTTAGTGCGACGACGATCTTTTTCCAGCGCGACTTTACTGGTGGTTTCCGGCGGCAGACCTACCAGCTCGCGCAGATAGTTGGTCGGCGGCAAATCCAGCTCTGTCCAGCCGCCGCGCGGCAGCCCTTTTGGCAGCGTGATATCGCCGTAGCGGGTACGGATCAGGCGGCTGACCTGCACGCCAACGGATTCCCACAGGCGGCGAACTTCGCGGTTACGGCCTTCTGTCAGCGTCACGCTATACCACTGGTTGATGCCCTCACCACCGGTAAACTTCAGCGTTTTAAATGACGCCGGGCCATCCTCCAGCTGCACGCCACGACTCAGCTGCTTCAGCTTATCGTCATCCACCTGACCGAACACGCGTACCGCATATTCCCTTTCCACTTCCCGGCTTGGGTGCATCAGACGGTTAGCCAGCTCGCCATCCGTTGTGAACAGCAGCAGGCCGCAGGTGTTGACGTCCAGACGCCCTACGGCGATCCAGCGTGCGCCACGCAGCTTGGGTAAACGGTCGAATACGGTAGGACGGCCTTCAGGATCGTTACGGGTGCAAAGTTCGCCTTCTGGTTTGTAATACGCCAGCACGCGGCAAACTTCATTGGTCGATTCCGCTACCGAGACCAGATGGCCGTCGATACGGATTTTTAATGCTTTACTCGGCTCTACGCGGTCGCCCAGCGTGGCCATTTTGCCGTCCACGCTAACGCGTCCGGCAGAAATCATGGTTTCAATTTCGCGGCGGGAACCATGCCCGGCGCGCGCTAAGACTTTCTGTAATTTTTCGCTCATGGCGCTGCCTCTTTGTCGCCTTCCCAGGCGTCATAATAATGAATGGGCCGTTACTCAGGAGGCGGGGCTTTTTGCTGCTGGATACGCGCGACGCCCGCCCCATTTTCAGGGGAAGCGCATTCTACACTAAGTTCTTCGCTATTGATAACGCTAGCGGGCTCTTTGCCAGGGAAAAGATGCGGCGGGCTGAAAAGACGCCATGCCGACAGCTGCGCTTATCAGTCATTCATTTACTCTGCTTACCAAAATGCCCACCTTAAGCCAATTAAACGCTAAGTCTTGATGCGTTAATTAAGCCAAATTTCAACCGGTGTTTTTTATATATGTTTTTTAATTTAAACTAAATTAAAGTTTGCCCTTTTCCTGCCGATACTGCGCGCCGCCTGATGTTTATTTAAAATAAAGCCAAATTAGACGGGCGGGCAGCAAGTGCTTCCGCCCGGGGAAATGTTTACGACATGTTAAATCCATATCTTTACGAAAAAGCAGTGATTAATGCCAACTTAACACAAATAAAAAAGCAAACCGTTGAATGGAAATTCAAATAGGCAGCGCATTGCTATTACAGATTGAGTTAATTCCCCATCAACGCGGTTTTCATTACTTTCGGTTGTTTATTTATTTATTGCGCTAATAAGATTGTGTACAATTCATTCAGGCCAAAAGAGCCTGATTAATGAACTGTTAAACAGTCATAAAAAGTTTTAGTTAAGTTGTTATTTATTTCCCCGGTATACGTAAGTTAAACAGAGGGGAGCGAAACTCCCTGTAACGTCGATTTAAATCGACTTTACACGTCGTCAATCTTCACCAGGGATTTACTGACGTGTCCGAAAAAGCGTAAACATTATGAAAAGAATAATGCCCCTCGCGGCGTTGGCTTTGCTGACGCTGACCGGCTGCTCTGTAGGCAAATACGAATACAGCAAAGAAGCGCTGAAGCGCGTCGATATGAGCTTTACCGGCATCCCCACTATCCTTGGCGCCGGATCGCTGGGCACCAGCATCCCTATTACGCCAGAGTACAGCCTTACCGCCGCTCATGTGGCCAGGCTCTCTGTGCAGCGCGTTAAGGCTTACCACCCTTATTGCGATCTGGCGATTATTTACCATAAAAATGATATTAAAACGCTGCCGAAATTCCGCGAAGGTGACATTGGCGCGCCGGTGAAAATGTACGGCTACAGCTTTATTACCGCCATGCCAGTAGAATCTTCCGGCGTCAATCTGGCATTGACCGGGATTCGTAATGAGTGGAATAAACGCCCCTGCGTGGCGATGGCTTCGAATGCGGGCGTGGTACAGGGTATGTCGGGCGGAGCGGTGTATAACGGCGATGATACTATTGGCGGCGTAATCGTCGGGTTCACGCGTCAAATTAAACGACATAAAGTTGACAGCGTCCCGCTGAAAGATGTGTCGCTTTATATTCCTTACGATGACTTTAAAGATTGGTTACAAAAAACGACCTCTTAACCGACCTGTTTTTATCATTTAGCGCTAAAGAAAATAAGCGCAGGTATAAGGTTCATTTCTTCAGGCTCGCCTTTTTGACGAGCCTGATTTTATTTAGAGGAAAGGTGTCACGTCGCCTACGCCTTCGCGTACAATCTGCGCCGTGCTTTCGGTTAAATCAATTACCGTGGTAGGCTGCTGTCCCAGATAGCCGCCGTGAATAATTAAATCGACCTGCTTACCAATCGTCTCCTGAATGGCTTCCGGATCGGATTCGGTAAAATCGTTGCCCGGCAGCATGAGTGACGTGGACATTAAAGGCTCATTCAGCGCCTCCAGCAGCGCCAGCGCCACCGGATTAGAAGGCACACGCAGGCCGATGGTCTTACGTTTATCGTTCATCAGACGGCGCGGTACCTCTTTGGTCGCCTTTAAAATAAACGTGTAGTTGCCTGGCGTATTATTTTTAATCAGGCGAAACGCCGTATTGTCCACATACGCATAAGTAGACAGCTCTGAAAGATCGCGACAGACCAGCGTAAAGTTATGATCGCTGTCCAGCTGCCTGATACGACAGATGCGTTCCATGGCGTTTTTATCTTCCAGCCTGCAGCCCAGCGCATAGCCCGAGTCCGTAGGATAAACGATGACCGACCCTTTGTGCAGCAGCTCTACGGCCTGTTTGATCAGCCGTGGCTGAGGGTTTTCCGGGTGTATATAAAAGAACTGACTCATAATCAACCTCATGCCTGTCGCGCGACGGGCGAACAGGATCAAATTTCAGGAAAGCGCAGCCAGACGGCTTCCACACCGGCCGGAAGCCACAATTTTTTCCCCAGCTCTATCCACGGACAGGGCTGATGAAAATCAGACCCCTGCGACGCGGCCAGCTGGTAGTCCTGCGCGTATCGTGCCAGCTGCGTACGCTCATTGGGCGCCTGCTGGCACTGTGCCACTTCCATTGCGTCTCCCCCTTTTTCTTTAAAGTGGGCGAGTAAACGCTTCAACCATTTTGCGGAAAGCCCGTAGCGCCCTGGATGGGCCAGCACGGCGCGTCCGCCGGAATGATGAATGGCATCAATGGCTTGTTCAATTGTACACCACTGTGGCGGGACGTAACCTGTTTTGCCGCGCGCCAGGTAATTTTTAAACACCTGCGCCATATTATCGGCCTTGCCCTGGGCTATTAAGAAGCGGGCAAAATGTCCCCGCGTGATCGCGCCCCCCTCTGCCAGCGCCAGCGCACCTTCCAGTGCCCCAGGAATACGCGCTTTCTCCAGACGCTCGGCAATCAGCCGTGCACGCGCCAGTCGCCGGTCACCCTGCTCCTGCAAAAACTGCTTCAGCACGGGATGCTCTTCAGACACGCCCAGGCCAACAATATGAATTTCGTGGTTTTCCCACAGCGAAGAAACTTCGACCCCTGCAATCAGCCGTAACGGTAATTGATGCTTAGCGATAGCTTCACGTGCGGGCTGTATGCCTTCTACCGAATCGTGATCGGTGATGGCAAGCACGCCGACACGCTGTTCTACGGCTCTGAACACCAGCTCTTCGGGCGTCAACAGGCCGTCAGAGGCGCGGGTGTGGCTGTGTAAATCGTAGATGGGCCAGGGATTAAGCGGGGTTGCAGACAAAAGGACTCCGGAAAGCGCTAAAAAGGTCGCAGCATGATACCCGCAATTAACGGTAAGAGAAAAAGAGTATTGACATTTCCGCCACGAACCCGTTAACTAGTACGCAAGTTCACACACAAGGTAGCGAAAAATGAAAAACACAATGACAACGAACGGCTGGTGGCGTACTTCTCCCTGAACGGGCGGAGGAGTCATGCACGCAGCTGTCGCTGTAACGCTACCCAGGCCCGCCACCCGCGGGCCTTTTTTTTAGCTAATTTTGAGAACTGACCTTATGCAAACGCAAACTACAGTGAAGTTGATTACCGGCACCGCGTCCTATCGTGAGGATCCGGCCGCGCTTTTCCATCAGCTCTGCGGCGCACGCCCCGCTACGCTGCTGCTGGAGTCGGCGGACATTGACAGCAAGCGTAACCTGCAAAGCCTGCTGATTATCGACAGCGCTTTGCGCATTAAAGCGCTGGGCGATACCGTTACCGTACAGGCACTTTCAGAGAACGGCCGGGCGCTGTTACCGCTGATGGATGCCGCCCTGCCCGAGTCGGTGATCAATACCGTTCGTCCTGATGGCCGCGAGCTACGTTTTCCGCAGGAGAGCGAGGTGCAGGACGAAGACTCTCGCCTGAAGACCCTGTCGGTGTTTGACGCGCTGCGCCTGATCCCCCATCTGCTGAAAAGCCCGGCAGACGAACGCGAGGCCATGCTGCTGGGTGGCCTGTTCGCTTATGACCTGGTCGCTGGCTTTGAAGATCTGCCCGCCCTGAACAACGACCAGCGCTGCCCCGACTACTGCTTTTACCTGGCAGAAACGTTACTGGTGATCGACCATCAGAATCAAAGTGCACGCCTGCAGGCCAGCCTGTTTACGGCAGCGCCCGGAGAATTTTTGCGCCTGCAGCGCCGCATTGAACAGCTGCACAGCCAGATGCTGCAGCCTGCGCCCGCTATCCCTGTGCAGCCGCTGGAGACAATGTCGCTCAGCGTCAGCCAGAACGATGAAGAGTACTGCGCCGTGGTGCGCAATATGCAGGAAGCTATCCGTATCGGTGAAATTTTCCAGGTTGTGCCTTCGCGTCGCTTCTCGCTGCCCTGCCCGTCGCCGTTGGCCGCCTACGACACCCTGAAAAACAGTAATCCAAGCCCCTATATGTTTTTTATGCAGGATCAGGATTTCAGTCTGTTCGGCGCCTCGCCGGAAAGTTCGCTGAAATATTCCGCCGACAGCCGCCAGATCGAAATCTATCCGATTGCCGGAGATCGGAAGAGCG
>DOOK01000241.1 GCA_003512805.1 Erwinia sp.
GCAATCAGGTGATCCCTTACCTGCATTGAAAAAGCACGCGGGATTATCAGGCGCGCTGGCGAGGCAACCGCAATCAGGTGATCCCTTACCTGCGTTGAAAAGCACGCGGGATTATCAGGCGCGCTGGCGAGGCAACCGCAATCAGGTGACCCCTTACCTGCGTTAAAAAAGCGCGCGGGATTATCAGGCGCGTGGGATAGCTGATGACTCGATAACTGTGACTTCCTGCTGCGCTGGCGTGAACGCTTCGTGCAGCATCACGGCAGCGACATCTCTGGCAGCAACGGCGCGCCAGTTGCCCGGCAGCAGGCGAAACAGCGGCGCCATCAGCGATTCGCCTGCGCGGCTATTTTTCCTTTTGCCCAGCAGCAGCGACGGCCGAATTAACGTCAAACGCGGCCATCCCTGCTTGCGCAGTGCATTTTCCATTTCGCCTTTTACCCGATTATAAAAAAACGGAGAATGCGCGTTTGCGCCGTGTGCGCTGACCACCAGCAGATGTTTGGCGCCCAGCCGCTGGCCAGCTATCGCCGTGTCCACCACCAGCGCATAGTCGACGTGGGTAAATGCCGCTTTGCTGCCCGCCTCGCGTCGCGTAGTGCCCAGACAGCAAAAGACCGTATCCAACGGTGTTTGCAGCGGCCCCAGCACATCGGTCAGATCGGCCTCTACCAGGTTAGTGACCTTATTCATCACCGGCAGCTTACGTCTTGTCGGCGCCACGATCTCGCTGACGCGCGGATCGTCAATTAACAGGCGCAGCAAATGTTGGCCTACCAGGCCGGTCGCCCCCGTCATTAATACTCTCATCCGTTTCTCCTTTTTAACTGAGTATAGCTTTCTCGCCACAGTCGTAAGCGGTAGTTAACTCCCCTACAATCAGCGGCATGCAGTGCGATAATTCAGCTCAGCTTGATTTTTCAGTGTTTTCAACCAGGCTTAACGGGCTTCACAATAATAACCGGAGGAAAAGATGAGCAAGAAGATTGCGGTACTGATCACTGATGAATTCGAAGACTCCGAATTTACTTCGCCAGCCGAAGCCTTTACCAAAGCTGGCCACCAGGTTGTGACTATTGATAAAAAAGCGGGCGTGACCGTCACCGGCAAGCAGGGCAAAGCCCAGGTGAAAATCGATAAAGATATCGATCACGTCAATCCTGCCGACTTTGACGCGCTGCTGCTGCCGGGCGGCCATTCGCCAGACAGTCTGCGCGGCGATGACCGCTTTGTAAACTTTACCAAAGCTTTTATGGATGCTGGCAAGCCCGTCTTTGCCATCTGCCATGGCCCGCAGCTGTTGATCAGCGCTAATGCCACGCGAGGCCGCAAAATGACCTCGGTAAAAGCCATTGCTATCGATCTGAAAAACGCTGGCGCCGACTTCTATGATAAAGAAGTTGTGGTGGATAACGACAAGCTGGTCACCAGCCGTACGCCAGACGACCTGCCTGCATTCAATCGCGAATCGCTGCGCATTCTCGAAACCGTCTGATCGTCGTGGCCAGGTTCGCCTGGCCCGCTTTTTAGCCGCGCTGCCAGCTCAGCTTTTTGCCAAATCCCAATGCGTTATCCACCATTTTCAACTCGCTGATGGCGATTTCCCACAGGGGCGCTGAAGCCGCAGCCGCGACCGGGAAACGTTTGATATAGGCTCTACGCGCTTTTTCTTCTGCCGCGCCCGTCAAAAGACTGACTCGTCCCGCATACTGCACGCCTTTGATCAGCATTACCGATTTTGGCTGGCCGTTAATCGTTCCTGCTACCTGTGGCTCGCAGGAAAACTGACTGCCGTGACGCGTTTTTTCCTCCGTCATCAGCCAGAACACAACATTTTCTGCATCAAAGACATAAAAACAGTTGGCGCACCAGACAGGATTGCCTCCGCATACTGACAGCACATGCTGCTTTTGTAGATAGCGGGTAATAGCCTGTAGCGGCTCTGATTCGGACATGATGACTCCCTGAAATCTACGCAAAAAACCTTCCACACCACGCGCGAGCTGATAAACTTGCCCTCACGACTGGCGACTGGCATGACCGGATGGCAACACAGGCAACAGCCCCCTGGCACCTTTATATCGTGCAAACCGCAGGCGGCGCGCTTTATACAGGCATTACTAATGATGTCCCCCGACGCTTTAAGCAACATCAGGCAGGCACGGGCGCTAAGGCACTGCGCGGTAAAGGGCCGCTGACGCTGCTGTTTCATCGTGAAGCGGGCGATCGCGCCAGTGCTTCCAGACTGGAATACCGGATAAAGCAGCTCAAGCGGCAGGAAAAAATCAGGCTGGTGATGCACCAGCCTGATTCACTTGAAAGCTGGCTGGCCGGGCTTACTCGCGGTTAAACGGCTGCGCGAAATCGATATGCCCTTCCACGCCTGTTAAGGCGTCCTCTGCCAGTTTATAAACCTGGAAAGCAGCTTCACCCCCCTGCCACCGGCAGCGTAGGTGATGGCGGGCAGCGGGTTCAAACCCGTAGCGTCCGTAATAGTCCGGATCGCCTACGACCACGACGGCCGCGTAGCCAAACTCGTTAAGCGTATCCAGGGCCTCGTAAATCAGCTGTTTATCCAACTGCTGGTCACGAACGCTTTCATCCACCACGAGCGGGGCCAGGCCTACCCATTGTTTGTCTTCGCCATTCAGCGTGACCGGGCTAAAGGCCGCATAGCCCAGCACCTGGCCTTCATCATCAGTCGCCACAACGCCCAGCGTCAGTAAGCCATCTTCACGCAGCTGCTGAACCAGTTCCGCTTCTGCGGCGGTGGGAAAGCTGCGGCGTAACAGACTGTCTATGCTGGCCGCATCGACGCCGATTTCCGTACGAATTAACATGTTATACCTGCGCGATCTGCTGTCGCAGCCGCGTCCTCAGTCAGTCCTGCCTCAATAAAATCAGCCAGCTGCATCAGTCCGATACGCAACGGCTTCGGCATAGTTTCAAGCTCAATAGCATCCATCAGGTTTTTGACCTCCAGGCCTAATTCAGTCTCGCCTTCGATCATCAACCGACGCTGGAAAAACAGCGTATCCGGATCGCGCCGACGGGCCGCCACCAGCAGCAAATCATTGGCGTCACCGCGAAACCAGACATCCGCCTGGGTCCGGTCGGCCACCCGCAACGCGCCCTGTTCGACGGTAGTTGCCCAACGCAGCCCCAGATCGCGGATTTCAATCCCTAACCAGCGCCCCTGCAAAAAGTTTAACTCACCTTCCGCCAGTGCAGAGTGAAATTGCCAGCTTAGCAGCTGCTGCAGAACCTGCTTTTTGGCCGCAAAGGGGGCAAGCTGCAGCGGCAGACGCAGCCACTGTGGCCCTTTGTGCACCAGCTGCGCGCGTAACGAATTCAGCACCATTATCACTCCTTCAGATAAAATTTCAGCTATTTTGCCATATTGCAGGATCTCATCCGGCAGTTGGATCAACAAAGTGCGCAAACCTTTCGGGCTGTGCCATAAAAATGATGGCGACCGTGATGCTTTTCACTGCCCTGCATCAAAAAATTGCACGGTGGAGAGGATTACACTTCGTCGTTCGTTTGCTTACGAGATCTTATATGGAACTGCTTTGTCCTGCCGGCAATCTACCGGCCCTGAAGGCGGCCATCGCCAGTGGCGCAGATGCTGTCTACGTCGGGCTGAAAGATGATACCAATGCCCGTCACTTTGCCGGTCTGAATTTCACGGCAAAACGCCTGGAAGAGGCCGCAAGCTATGTTCATCAGCATAGACGCAAACTGCATGTTGCGATTAATACTTTCGCCCATCCAACCGGTTATACGCGCTGGGAAAGGGCTATTGATAGCGCGGCCAATGCGGGCGTGGACGCGCTCATTTTGGCCGACATTGCTATGCTGGAATATGCCTCCCGCCGTTACCCCCATATTGAACGGCACGTCTCCGTTCAGGCTTCTGCCACCAATACCGAAGCG
>DOOK01000237.1:0-961 GCA_003512805.1 Erwinia sp.
GTTTCCCCAGTCCTAAAGAATGGAAGGTGTTAACCAGTACTTCAGCGGGCATCGCCAGAGCAATATGCGACACGCCGATATCGCTCGATTTTTGCAGGATGCCGGTCATGGTCAGTCGCGGCCAGTGGCCTACGTCACGGATCAGGTGTCCGTTAACGCGATAAGGCGTGGTGTCCAGCACGGAGTCCGGCCGTACCAGTTTGCGCGCCAGCCCTTCCATGACCACCAGCGGTTTTACCGTCGAGCCGGGTTCGTAACTGTCATTAATAGCCGCATTACGCATCTGGTTCGGTGATACATCACTGAAATTATTGGGATTATAGGAAGGATAGGACGCCATCCCCAGAATTTCGCCGGTATCGACTTTTACCAGTACCGCCGCGCCAGAATCGGCTTTGTTCAGCAATACGCCGTCGCGCAGTTTGGTGTAGAGGGTGTACTGATCGAATTTGTCGATGCTGAGCTGTACCGTTGGCGGCTGACGAGGCGGCTCATAGTTAATCATGGCGATAATATTGCCGTGGGCATCCTGACGATATTTCTCTTCGCCAGCCGTGCCCTGCAAGACCTTATCGAATCCTTTTTCTAACCCGTTCAGGCCGCTGTTGTCCGCACCAACAATACCGAGCAGCGGCGCAGTCGCCTCGCTCATCGGATAGAAACGGCTGTCATCATAGACGGTAGAAATGCCGGACAGATGGAGTTTGGCAATATCCTTAGCGATACCCAACTCGATTTTATGGCCCAGGTAAAGGAAGCGGCGGTTGGGATTGGCTTTGATCTGCCGGGCGATTTCCTCAGGGCGCTGATCCAGCGCGTTAGCCAGATATTCCCATTTCGCGCTGGTAAAATCGGGATTGGCTTCCAGTACGCGCTGCGGATCGGCAATGATATCGCGCGAGGGCACGCTCAGCGCCAGCGCCTCGCCGTTGCGATCCAGCAGCGTGCCGCGGTTGGTCGG
>DOOK01000237.1:1124-6126 GCA_003512805.1 Erwinia sp.
TGCCGCGGTTGGTCGGGATAGTGACGGTACGCAGCGAGCGTTCATCCGCCTGTTTCTCCAACATGGGATGATTGATCAGTTGCAGATCCCCTACCCAAATCAGCAACAGCAGCATGGAAACGAACACGCCAAGGCAAATCAGGCGAAAGCGAACGGGATGAAACGGCTCCTGGTCTTTAGCCAGTGATTTCTTTAAGCGGGGCATGGCTCTTCTGTCGGCGAATAGCGAATAACTGACCGGGAGTTATACAAAAAATGCAGGAGTGAGAACAGGAAAACTGTGTTTCAGATCGTGATTATCGCCGGGCGGTTTGTCTGAAAAGCGAGTGAGGCGCCAGATAAAAAAAACCTGCGCATCTGCGCAGGTCGGTGAAACAAAGTTAATTTTGATGTTCACCCATCAATACCTCTGGGACCTAAACTGTAGCAACCGGGCCAGCCTGCTCGCCAGCGCGCATTCGCAACAGTTACCCGCAAAATGTAACCAGCCATGTGATTTCTATGTGTTTTTGCAATGTTAGCGAGAAATTGCCGGGCAAGGCATCCTGTCCGGGTAAACCCATCGCCGGGCAACAGGCAGGAAAAAAACGTTCAGGCCCGTTGGACCAGGGTAAACAGCCCTCTAAAAAATTGAGGTGGTTCGTGTCTTCCATCGCTTGATCATCAGCGATTACTGGCACCATTAAAATGCTGTTCCTGACGCCTGACGTCAGGTTTCCACCTTGCGAATTTCCACCAGGCAACTCATGGCGTTTGGTCCCTGCGTCAGCGACGAGGTGCCAATGTCCAACGTTAACACATTTGGATTGCCTGCCTGGTCATACGGCAGCCAGGCTTTGCCGAAGCCCGGATCGAACCAGGCGCCGGTAGCGATAACCACCACGCTGCGGCTGAGGCCGTCCGTCAGTCTGGCCCCCGCCAGCATGCGCCCGCGATCGTTACTGACTTCAATGGTGTCGCCCTCGACAATGCCGCGCATCCCGGCGTCAGCCGGATGCAGCCAGAGCGTTTCCCGGCCAGCGGTTTTGTTAGCCTGTACCGCAGGCGTAGCATCCATCTGGCTATGTAAACGGTCGTCCGGCTGAACGGAAATCATATGCAGCGGAAAGCGCTGACGGATCTCCGCCCCCAGCCACTCCTGCGGCGGCCGCCATTCAGGATGCGGCGCAAAGTCCGCCAGGCCAAAGCCTGCGAGGGTTTCGCTGAATAACTCAATTTTCCCACTGGCGGTCTGGATCGGGTTTTGCTGCGGATCGCGGCGAAAATCTTCCATAAAAACAAACGGCTTATCGCCTTCAGGTACCTCTACATAGCCCTGTTCCCAGAACGTCTGAAAATCCGGCCAGTCGACGCCCCTGCGCTGGTGCGCCGCCGCGCACTGCTGGTAAAGGTGCTCAATCCACTGCGCTTCGTTACGTTTTTCAGTAAAGGTATCGCGATAGCCCAGACGTTCCGCCAGATCGGCAAAAATATCAAAGTCGTTACGCGCCTGATGCTGGGGTTTGATCGCCTGATGCATGGCCAGCACAAAGCGGTCGCGGGACGATCCGCCAATGTCGTTGCGCTCCAGCGAGGTCGTTACCGGCAGGACGATATCCGCCATTTGTGCGGCTGGCGTCCAGACAATATCCTGCACGATAACCGTTTCCGGCTTCTGCCACCCTTTTACCAGCCGGTTAAGCTGCTGATGGTGATGGAACGGATTGCCGCCTGCCCAGTGGATCAGGTGAATATCGGGATAAATCTGCGTTTTACCCTGAAACGCGTAAGGCTCCCCCGGATGCAGTAGCATATCGCTGATGCGCGCCACCGGGATCGACTGGTCAGCAATCGGGTTGACGCCGGTAGAGATCGTTGGCGCCGGTCCGTCAATACGCGGATTGCCTACCCCATTCATTGAGCCATGTCCGAAAGAGAATCCGGCACCCGGCAGGCCAGGCTGGCCCAGCATCGACGAGAGTGCGATCATCATCCAGTAAGGCTGCTCGCCGCGATGGGCGCGCTGCACGGAATAGGCGCTGGTCATAAAGCTGCGCCTGCCGATCAGCTGTCTGGCCAGTAGCTCAATGCGCGCAGCGGGAATGCCGGTAATCTCGCTGGCCCAACGTGGGGTTTTCGCTGTCCCGTCGCGCTCACCCAGCAGATAGCCGCGCAGCTGTGGATAACCCACGCAGTGCGAAGCCAGAAAATCACGATCTGCCGCGCCCAGCCTCTCCACCTCGTACCCCAGCGCCAGCATCAGCGCCACGTCGGTATTGGGCCGGATCGGAATCCATTCGGCATTAACAAAGTGCGGGCAGTCATCGCGCATTGGGCTGATGTTGATTATCGGCGTGCCTTTGGCAGCCAGTTCAAGCAGCGCCGGTTTCAGGCTGTGCTCCCCCGCCCCGCCAGAAGCAACCTGGCCGTTTTTCAATGCCAGTCCGCCAAAGGCCACAAAAATGTCGCTGTGCTCAATCACGCTCGGCCAGTCGGTCACCCGGCCGGTCAGCGGCAGCCAGGTACCGATAATATAGGGCAGGAAAAACTGCGCGGCACCCCAGCTGTAGTTGCCCACCTGATCGATGCCGCCGCCGCCGGTAAAATAGAAGCGGCGGATCAGGCTGCGGGCATGGTTAACGCGGCCCGCCGAAGACCAGCCGTAAGAACCGTTAAAAATACCGCTTGCGCCATAGAGATCGCGTACCCGCCGGTTTTCTTCCGCCACTAAATCCAGTGCCGTTTCCCAATCCACCGCCACAAAATCCTCCCGACCCCGCAGCGTGCGATCGCTTTTTTCACGCGATTTAAGCCAGGAGCGACGCACCATTGGCTGACGAATGCGCCTGTCGGAATAGACCAGTTCAGGAATAGTGTTGAGCATGGGCGACGGATCGCGATCGGCGAAGAAGGGTTCGCAGCGCTGCAGCTTACCGTCTTCGACAACGGCGGTAAAAGCCCCCCAGTGGGCAAGGTGCGGCACTTTTTTTAACGTCATGGCGGGCAGTCCGGCTGGTGATTTTGTCAGGCAACAGGCTACCATTTTTCCGCTGCGCTGCCGTAAACTTCTGTGCGGTCGGCAAGCCCGATAGCCCGCAGGCTGAAACGGCAAAGCTTTCACGCAAAGACCTGATTCGGCGAAGCGGAGTGGGTAGGCCCCTTTTTCGTTAGCTTTGCGACAGCCACAGCATTCTGTTTGCTTGAAGTAGCTGGCAATTTCCGCAACACTGGAGCCATGTAAACGTTTACCCTGGAAGGCTGTCACTATGGCTACCATTAAGGATGTTGCCAGGCTGGCGGGCGTGTCTGTCGCCACTGTTTCTCGCGTGATTAACCATTCGCCTAAAGCCAGCGACGCTTCTCGCCAGGCTGTTAACAGCGCAATGGAAGTATTGCAGTATCATCCCAATGCTAACGCGCGCGCCCTGGCACAGCAGTCAACGGAAACCATGGGGCTGGTGGTAGGGGATGTTTCCGATCCCTTTTTCGGCGCGCTGGTAAAAGCGGTTGAGCAGGTCGCCTACGGTACCGGCAACTTTTTGCTGATTGGCAACGGTTACCACAATGAGCAAAAAGAGCGTCAGGCCATAGAACAATTGATTAGACACCGCTGCGGCGCGCTGGTCGTGCATACCAAAAAGATCCCGGATGCCGATCTGATCCCGCTGATGAAACAGATCCCGGGAATGGTATTGATCAACCGTGCGCTGCCGGGGTTTGAAAAGCGCTGTATCGCGCTGGATGACCGCTACGGATCCTGGCTGGCAACTCGTCACCTGATCCAACAGGGTCATCAGAACATCGCGTTTATCTGCTCAAACCACCCTATTTCCGATGCGGACGAGCGCCTGCAGGGCTATTACGACGCGCTGAAGGAGCATAACCTGCCGTGCGGCGATCGGCTGGTCGCCTTTGGCGAACCGGATGAGATCGGCGGCGAACAGGCAATGACAGAGTTGCTGGGGCGCGGCAAGGCTTTTACCGCCGTTGCCTGCTATAACGATTCGATGGCGGCAGGCGCGCTGGCGGTGCTTAGCGATAACGGCGTGCGGGTGCCGGAAGAGATGTCGCTGATCGGCTTTGATGATGTGCTGGTGTCGCGCTATGTCCGCCCAAGGCTGACCACCGTGCGCTACCCTATCGTTACCATGGCACAGCAGGCAGCAGAACTGGCGTTAGCGCTGGCTAATAACCAGCCGCTGCCCGAGGTGACCAATCTGTTCAGTCCGACGTTGGTTCGCCGCCATTCGGTCGGCTCGCCGGACTGACGCTTACGCCTCCAGCGCCAGCAGTTCCTGAATAGTTTGCGCGCGACGGATCTGGCGCGGCTGGCCGTTTTCAAACAGGACTTCCGGCAGCAGCGGGCGGCTGTTGTAGGTAGAGGACATCGACGCGCCGTAAGCGCCAGTATCATGAAAGACCAGATAATCGCCCGGCCTGACCACTGGCAGCGCGCAGGTATCGACTTTACCGCCTTCCAGCTGGGTGAAAACGTCGCCAGATTCGCACAGCGGGCCTGCGACCACGGTGTCGAGAGTCTGGCTCTCTTCCAGGTCACGTTCGTCACCGGCGATGGCCGAGATATGATGGTAGCTGCCATACATCGCGGGACGCATCAGATCGTTAAAACCGGCATCTACCAGCACAAAATGTCGGCTCCCCATTTGTTTAACGGCGCGCACCTGCGCGACCAGCACGCCGGATTCTGCGACCAGAAAACGTCCTGGTTCAATTTCCAGCTTTACCGCATGACCCAGGTGCTCTGCCACACGCTGGCGCGCCGCATCCCACAGGCCAAAGTAATGCGCGGTATCAATCGCCTCCTCACCGAAACGGTACGGAATGGAAAGCCCACCGCCTGCTGATATCGCTTCTATATCCTGTCCGAAGTCGATCACCAGCCGGACCATTGCCTCACAAACCTGCTCCAGATGACCGTAATCCACACCCGAACCAATATGCATATGAATGCCAACCAGCTGAAGCTGATGTTGCTGAATGGCCGCCAGCGCCAGCGACAAAT
>DOOK01000109.1 GCA_003512805.1 Erwinia sp.
CACAATCGACCGCCGGGGAATATACCAGCAACATGTTCTGGATAGTGGGAATAGCACTGATCGCCTCGTGGGGAGTGGCGGTGCTGTTTACCCCCTGGCTGGGAGTGAAGCTGCTGCCGGATATCAAAAAAGTGCAGGGCGGGCACGAGGCGATCTACAACACCCCTCATTACAATCGCCTCAGACTTCTGCTGAACAAGGTCATCGCGCGCAAATGGTGGGTCGCCTGTGCCGTAACAGGCTGCTTTGCGGTTGCGTTGTCCGGCATGGGGCTGGTAAAAAAACAATTCTTTCCCACCTCCGATCGTCCCGAAGTGCTGGTCGAAGTGCAAATGCCCTATGGGACGTCTGTTGAACAGACCAGCCAGGCGACAGCGCGGATTGAGCATTGGCTCCAAAAGCAGCGGGAAACGCGTACGGTGACGGCCTACATCGGCCAGGGTGCACCTCGCTTCTATCTGGCCATGGCGCCGGAGCTGCCCGATCCCTCTTTTGCGAAGATTGTGGTGCTGACTGGCGGAGAGCGCGATCGCGATACATTGAAGCAGCGCTTGCGGGAAGCGGTGGCAGATGGTCTTGCACCTCAGGCGCAGGTGCGTGTTACCCAGCTGGTATTCGGACCTTATTCTCCGTATCCGGTCGCTTACCGGGTGACGGGCCCCGATGCTGATGTGCTGCGCCAGCTCGCCGGCCAGGTAAAGACGCTGATGCAGAACAGCCCGATGATGCGTACCGTCAATACTGACTGGGGATCGCGCGTGCCGGTGGTGCATTTCCGTCTGGATCAGGATCGGCTACAGGCGATGGGGCTGACGCCTGAACAGGCAGCCCGCCAGCTGCAGTTTTACCTGAGCGGTGCGCCTGTTACGGCCGTTCGTGAGGATATTCGCTCCGTGGAAGTGACCGGCCGGGCCGCCGGAGATATTCGGCTCAATCCGGCTCGCCTTGATGGATTGACGCTGGCTGGTGCCCAGGGGCAGCGTATTCCGCTCTCGCAGCTGGGCGAAACGGAAATTCGCATGGAGGAGCCGCTGCTGCGTCGTCGCGACAGAATGCCTACCATAACGGTTCGCGGCGACATTGCCGACGGCCTGCAGCCACCTGACGTCTCTACGGCCATCACGCGGCAGCTTCAGCCGCTGCTGTCCTCGCTGCCGCCGGGATACCGTATTGAGCAGGCAGGCTCTATTGAGGAGTCGGGGAAAGCCATGCAGGCGATGCTGCCGCTGTTCCCCATTATGATTGCCCTGACGCTGCTGATTATCATCCTGCAGGTGCGTTCCATGTCGGCGATGATGATGGTGTTTATGACGGCGCCGCTGGGACTGATTGGGGTCGTGCCCACGCTGCTGCTGTTCCAACAGCCGTTTGGTATCAATGCGCTAGTCGGCCTGATCGCGCTGTCGGGCATTCTGATGCGCAATACGCTGATTTTGATTGGTCAGATCCATCAAAATGAGCGGGAAGGTCAGGAGCCGTTTCACGCTGTTGTCCAGGCGACAGTGCAGCGCGCCCGGCCGGTGCTGCTGACCGCGCTGGCGGCCATCCTGGCATTTATTCCGCTAACGCACTCCGTGTTCTGGGGCACGCTCGCCTTTACGCTTATCGGCGGGACGCTGGGCGGTACCCTGGTAACCCTGCTGTTTTTACCTGCGATGTACGCTATCTGGTTCCGAATTTCTGAGCCGGTGACGTCGCGATCGGCCTTTGATAAAGGGATGAAAAAGGGCGCTTAAACGTCAGGCCCGCAGATACTCTACCGCGATCGTCAATAGCGGCTGGCAGAGATTAAAAGCTGTCGGCCGTTGCTGGCGGAGCGGTAAAACTTGCTGAGCGCGGTTTTGTGGAGGCATAGCCGCTACCGGTAAAATGCGCAGAACGGTGCAGTGATCCTCGCCAGGCATGTTTAATCCTGGTTTTCGCGGGGAAGCGATGCCCGTCTTGCCCAATCCGCGAGCGCCAGCTGAAGGTGATATTCAATAAAGCCCGCCTTAAAAGTGCTGTAGCGATGCATATCATTTTCACTTGCCCGTGCCGCCGAACGCTTTACCTCGGTATACCGTTCTGCCGCTTCCTGATTTCCAATAAGATAATCACGAAAGGCCAGATGCCTGACGATTTGCCTGTCACCTGTGGCAAAAGCATGCACCTGATGACTACGCTGCTCTCCGCCTTTGGTAAAATACCTGCGGTTCGGGATCCCGTTTTCCCCACGCGCGCGGTATCCGGCTCGCGCCATGGCCGCATTTAAGGTGTCCAGCGCGTTCAGGCTAACCACTTCAAGCAATATATCTATAGTGGGTTTTGCTGCCAGGCCCGGCACTGACGTGCTGCCAACGTGATGAATTTGCGCAATAACGTGGCCCAGCGTCCTCTTTAACAGCAGGCTTTCATCTTCAAACATGGCTGGCCACTGCTTATCGTAAGCAGCAATCGTGACTTTTCTCATCCCCCGGCTCCTTATCTTCCCGTAATTTTTGCTATAAGTTTACCTTGTCGGCTGATGACGTCCCTCAGCTCTGCTGGCTGATTTTTAATGTCCCACAAGAGCAGCCATCTTTCCTGGTCATTTTTGCCGAAAAAGCGGCATTGCTCCGGTAAAGCAGGGGGAAGAGAGAGGAAGCAGGCAGGGGAAACAGAACCGCTCCAACAGGAGGGTGTCCCTGGTTTCATGGCGGGTCGCCCGTGGCCTTTTGAATAAATATTACGGTACAGAGGCGTGTACCGGAAGGCATCATGAAAATCGTTCATGTTCGTTGAAATTAAATCACTTTTCCTCAACCGGCGACTCAGGCATAAAGGATGTAACGTTAATAACTTTAGATAATATGAAATCTGGGATGGCCTGCAAGGCAACATATAAATCAGATTTATAACAAAACAGGATACCAGACCGCGATGAATACAGCGTTTACCTTTACGATTAAAAGCCTTCGTTTCGACGAGAATTATAACCCTTCCGGGAATACGCGCATCACCACCAACTTTGCCAATCTGGCCAGGGGTGAAAAGCGGCAGGAGAACCTGCGCAACGCCCTGGTAATGATTAATAACCGTTTCAATGCCCTGGCAGATTGGGATAATCCCCGCGCCGATCGTTATTCGGTTGAGCTGGATATCGTCTCTGCTGAGTTAAACGTTGAGGTCAGGGGCAACGCCTTCCCGGTAATTGAAATATTAAAAACCACTATCGTTGACAAAAAAACTAACGAACGTATTGATGGGATTGTGGGCAATAACTTTTCCTCTTACGTGCGGGATTATGATTTTAGCGTAGTGCTGCCAGAACATAATAAGAATCAGACCGGATTCACCCTTCCGGTTAATTTTGGTGAGCTACACGGCAACATATTTAAACGCTTCGTTAATTCAGACGTCTACAAACAAAACTTTAATAAAGCCCCGGTCATCTGCCTGAGCGTCTCGACTAAAAACACCTATTGTCGCACGGCGAATCAGCATCCCGTATTAGGCGTTGAGTATCAACAGGATGAGCCTTCACTGACCGACATCTACTTTGCAAAAATGGGGCTGCAGGCGCGCTATTTCATGCCGCCAAATAGCGTGGCGCCCTTAGCCTTTTATTTTCACGGTGATTTGCTCAGCGATTACACCAATCTTGAGCTGGTCAGTACTATCAGTACGATGGAAACGTTCCAGAAGATTTATCGTCCTGAGGTTTACAACGCTAATTCTGTTGCCGGAAAGCTGTATCAGCCTAACCTGAATCACCAGGATTATTCTTTAACCCGCATTGTTTACGATCGGGAAGAGCGCAGCCAGTTAGCCGTTGAGCAGGGGAAGTTTACTGAAGAGCATTTCATTAAACCTTACCAGACTGTCCTTGAGCAATGGGCTACCG
The DNA here is from genome assembly GCA_003512805.1 of Erwinia sp. GTDB lineage: Bacteria > Pseudomonadota > Gammaproteobacteria > Enterobacterales > Enterobacteriaceae > Erwinia. The sequence continues at coordinate 3,863 of DOOK01000109.1, forward strand.
ATTCCGCTCTTTAATAAACCGAAAAAATAAGGTCACCTTTTATGAAAAAGCTTTTACCGACATCGACTGCTGGCAGCTTACCTAAACCTTCGTGGCTTGCGCAGCCGGAGACGCTTTGGTCACCCTGGAAATTACAGGGCAGTGAGTTGGTCGACGGCAAGCAGGATGCGCTTCGCCTGTGTCTGACCGATCAGCTGCAGGCCGGTATTGATATCGTCAGTGACGGTGAACAAACGCGCCAGCATTTTGTAACGACCTTTATTGAGCACCTTAGCGGCGTTGATTTTGAAAAGCGCCAGATCGTTAAAATTCGCGATCGCTATGATGCAAGCGTTCCTACGGTGGTGGGTGAGGTCACTCGCCAAAAACCTGTTTTTGTAGAAGACGCCAAATTTTTACGTCAGCAAACCAGCCAGCCGATTAAATGGGCTCTGCCTGGCCCTATGACGATGATAGATACGCTGTATGACAGCCACTATAAAAGCCGTGAAAAGCTGGCCTGGGAATTCGCCAAAATCCTGAATCAGGAAGCCAAAGAGTTAGAAGCGGCTGGCGTTGATATTATTCAGTTCGATGAGCCCGCCTTTAATGTCTTTTTTGATGAGGTGAATGACTGGGGCATCGCCGCTTTAGAAAGAGCCGTTGAAGGGCTTAACTGTGAAACTGCCGTGCATATTTGCTACGGGTACGGCATTAAAGCCAATACGGACTGGAAAAAAACGCTGGGTTCAGAGTGGCGACAGTATGAAGAGGTTTTCCCAAAACTGAAAACGTCGGCCATTGATATCATCTCGCTGGAATGCCAGAACTCACATGTCCCGATGGACCTGATTGAGCTTATTCGTGGTAAAAAAGTCATGGTCGGTGCCATCGATGTGGCAACAAATACTATTGAAACGCCGGAGGAAGTGGCTAATACGCTGCGTAAGGCGCTGCAGTTTGTCGACGCCGACAAGCTCTATCCTTCAACCAATTGCGGCATGGTCCCCCTGGGTCGTCAGGTCGCCATGGGCAAGTTGAATGCCCTGAGCGCGGGTGCAGAAATTGTCCGCAGAGAAATTCTGGCCAGGTAAGTTCGCAGCCTACCAAAGTATCTGAAAGACATTCAGTCCGGGGATGGTTAATGCGCCAAAAAGCCAACCGGACTGAGTGTTAGTGAGTATGTCCTTTCCTGCCTGCGTGATTTACCCATCCCGGAAAATAACCCCTTTCACGCCAGGCCAATCGCAGCCCGGTATCATTACGGCACTGGTGTAGCATGCCTTTTGTAGCCACTTCCCATCCTGATTGATTTTTAAACCTTCCTTGTGGAGGCAATTTTTAAAATAACCAAATTTGTAGACAGCAGAGAGAGTTGCCGGCCTGCAAGCTAACCACAATCCTGATGTCCGGGTGTGAAACATGCCACACAATTTGATTGTTACTCTCAAGAGTTTTTTCATGTTGACGATACACACAGTAATCATCTGCCTGTTGGTATCCTTCCATGAAAGTTTCAACCCGTATTATCGGAGGCTTCGGCCTTATGGTACTGCTGCTGGCCATCTGCGTCGGCGTGGCTATCAATGCTCTTAACCATGCCCGGGACGATATGGGCGACGTGGTAAATGTCAAAATGAAAAAGTTTCAGCTGGCGCTTGATATGCGCGCCAGCGTACGTGACTTGTCTATTGCGGTCAGAAACCTGGCATTGTTATCCGATCCAAAAGAAATGGCGCCCGAATGGGTGCGCGTGCAGACCCAGAAAAGCCTGTTCATCAAAAATCGTGAGGCGCTGGGCGAGCTGATGAAAACGGATTCGGTCCCGGCGGGTCGGGAGGCGTTTCGGAAAATTTTGGAAAGAGAAGGACCCGCCATGGCGAGCTTTGAACAGGCTGGCCAGCTTGGTTTGCAGAATCGCCAGCAGGAGACCGTTACGTACTTAATGACCGTCTCCCGGCCGGCGCAGCGGTCGTTACAGGAAGCGCTTAATACCCTGACCGATATACAAATGCATAATGCCCGCAGTGCCGTGGAAAGTAGCAGCGAACAGAGCCGTCGTGCCGCAATCCTGCTGGGCGGTCTGGTGCTGATATCGGTCGTGCTTGCTGCCGTTACCGGTTTCATGCTTATACGGACGCTGATGCGCCAGCTGGGCGGCGAGCCGACCCAGGCACAGAGCCTGGCGGCCGCGATCGCTGGTGGAGACCTGACGTCCCGGGTCATGCTTCGTCCCGGTGATAATACCAGCATGCTGGCGTCGCTGGCCCTGATGCAAAATCGCCTTAGCGAACTGGTTTCGCAGATTAAGGACGCCTCGGCTTCCGTTTCGCTTGCTTCTGATGAAATTGCCAGAGGCAATACTGAGCTCTCGGCACGTACTGAACAGCAGGCAGCAGCGCTACAGGAAACGGCTGCAAGCATGGAAGAATTAACCGCGACGGTGAAAAGCAACACGGCGGGGGCGACTTATACGGCTGGCTCGGCGCGTGAGGCGGCCACACTCGTCCGGAACGGTGAAAAGAACGTGCGTCAAATGACCGAAACCATGGCAGATATCTCTGCCAGCGCGGCAAAAGTACGGGATATCACCGGCACGATTGAGAGTATTGCCTTTCAGACTAATATCCTGGCACTGAACGCAGCGGTAGAGGCGGCTCGGGCGGGCGAACAGGGGCGGGGATTTGCCGTGGTCGCCAGCGAAGT
>DOOK01000106.1 GCA_003512805.1 Erwinia sp.
GTTAATGCTGCCAAACCAGATATCGATCAGAAAGGCGCTGGTATAAAGCGTCAGCGCCAGCGAGGCGGCCGTCCAGGGAGAAACATCAATACCAAACAGCGCCACGCCGAAAAACGCCAGGAACAGTTGCATCAGCAAAGGCGTCCCCTGGAAAAGCGCGCTGTAGGCGCTAATCATCCGGTTGGGCCAGCGACGACGCGTCAGGCGAACCATTACCAGCGGCATGGCCACCAGCGTGCCGCCAAAAAAAGCGGTCAACGACAGCAGCAGCGTCCAGCGAGCCGCCAGCAGCAAATTGCGCAAAATATCCCAGTCGGTAAAAGAGGTCATTAAGCCGCTCCTCCCAGCCATTTACGTCCGGCTGCCAGCAGCAGCTGACGCATAGCGATCGACAACGCCAGATAAATCAGCGTGGTGACCAGATAGACTTCGAAGCTTAAAAATGTACGCGACTGGATCAGGTTGGCGGCAAAGGTCAGCTCTTCATAAGAGACCTGCGAGACCACGGATGAACCCAACATCACGATGATGCACTGGCTAATCAGTGCCGGATAGATACGCTTCAGGGCAGGCGGCAGCACCACGCGCAGAAACGTCTGCGACCGCGTAAGACCAAGCACCCGGCCCGCCTCCCACTGCCCTTGCGGTGTAACCTGAATGCCTGCGCGAATAATTTCCGTACTGTAGGCGCCCAGGTTGATCAACATCGCCAGCAGCGCCGCTTCGCCAGCGGTCAGTTTCAGCCCCAGATTCGGCAGGCCAAACACGATAAAAAACAGCTGCACCACAAACGGCGTGTTGCGGATCAGCTCAACATAGCCGCCCCACAGGCGACTGAGCGCCGAAGGGCGGCCGCTGCGCAGCGCTGCGCCCAGGATACCGAGCGCCACGCCACCTATCGTCGCCATCACGGTCAGCTGGATAGTGACCCAGAGTCCGGCCAGCAGCTGAGGCCAGTAAGGCAGCAGCGCCGAAAAGTCGAGTTGTTCCGTCATCGGCTGGCCCTTACGCGCTGAAGTCAGCCGGCAACGGGGCTTTCAGCCACTGCTGCGACAGCCCGCTCAGCGTTTTATCTTTGATCGCCTGTTCGATAAGGCTGTCCACCTTCGCTTTCAGCGCCGGCTCACCTTTACGCATGCCGATAAAACAGGGTGAATCTTTCAGCATAAATTTTGCCACCGGCGCTTTGTCTGCGTTCTGGCGCGCAATCGCTGCCACCACCAGATTGCCGGTTGCCACATACTGTACCTGGCCTGACAAATAAGCAGACAGCGTGGTGTTGTTATCTTCATACCGTTTCAGCTGCGCATCTTTTGGCGCGATCTCACTCAGTGCCATATCCTCTACCGCGCCACGAGTCACGCCAATCGACTTGCCGCTCAGCTCCGCCGCCTCTTTCAGGGCTGCGTCTTTCGGCCCGAACACGCCAAGGAAGAAAGGCGCATAGGCGCGGCTGAAAGCGATCACTTTTTCCCGCGCCGGGTTTTTACCCAGGCTGGAAATCACTAAATCCACTTTATCCGTCTGTAAATAGGGCACGCGATTAGCGCTGGTAACCGGCACCAGTTGCAACTTAAGTTTCATCTGGCTGGCAAGATAGCGTGCCATATCGATATCGTAACCCTGTGGCTGCAGCTCGGTGCCGACTGATCCAAAAGGAGGAAAGTCCTGGGGGACGGCCACACGAAGCACACCGCGTTTCTCTATGTCCTGAAGCTGATCTGCCTGTGCTACCTGAGTGAACAGCAACACCGCGACCGCGATTGCCAGTAACGCTTTTTTCATTTTCTCTTCCCCGGTTAAGCCAACATGAAACGAAAGATTCTTCTTTTCATCGTTTGCAACTAATGTGCCAGACACAAAAAAAGACGGGGCTGCGCAAAAATCGGGCAAAAAGAACGTTGAAAGAGCCTTGCATCCCTGTTGGCGCGACAGAAACAGTACGGAGAACAGCCTGCCAACAAGCGTAAAAAAGCCTTTATCTCTGCTTGTGGCAATGCCCTTAAATAAAGCAAAGCACCAAAATGGTGCCCTGTCAGCGCTGTTCTAACTCGTCCAGCTGGCCGTAAAGGTCGGCAATATGATGAATGCGCTGACGGCCTTTGCTGAGCAACTCGTGCAGGAGCGCATTGGTCAGCAGGTTAATCAGGCTGTTGGCGCAGGCGTAGCTGTCGAAAGCGGATACGCTGTCGAGCGGTGCGCAAAGCTGCCATGTCGCCAACGACAGGATCGCCTGCGCCTGCGGTTCACAAATCACCAGAGTGGGCACGCCAGCCTGCTGCAGCTGTTGCAGCAAAGGCTTAATAATGCGTGGACGACGACGAAAGGCTATCGCCACCACCACGTCGTCCGGCGTAATATCCGGTAACTCTTCCGCCAGCGTCTGCCCTGGCTGCGGCACGATGGCTACCTCGCCACGAGCCTGCAGCAGTTGCTGCCGAAGATGCAGCGCTACCGGCCAGGAGTTGCGCATTCCGACAATAAAGATGCGCCTGCTGGAGGCCAGCCTTTGCACCACCTCACTGAACTGCCCGGCATCCAGCTGGCTTACCCACTGCGTCAGATTCGCCATTTCTTGTTTGTAATGACGAGCCAGCAGCGTGTTGCCCTGTACCGCATCGCGGTTATCGGTCAGCGGCATCCCGCTCTGACGCAGCGTGCGTAATTCGTCACGCATATCGCGGTATTTCTCATAGCCAAGACGCTTGAATAAGCGGCTGACGGTCGCTTTAGAGACGCCGCTGAGCCTCGCCAGCTCGGCACTGTTATAGCTAATCAGATCGTCAAAGTGATCGAAGATGAAATCGGCCGTGCGCTGTTCCTGAGGCGAAAGCTGGGGATAATGGTTTTTCAGGCGCTCATCAAGCTGCTTCATGGCAGGGACCTTGTAACTTTTGTTTCAGAGAAGATAACTTATACAAATAACGTGCCTGGGGGGAAGTGCTCCGCATGAGCTTTGTTGCTGGCGCCCTTTTTCGACACCTGCCCCTGCCAACTCTGACAACCTGGAACAGCTCTTGCTTCCTTTTTTTCTCTGCCCCTGAAAATGAGAACGTGATGATACAAAGTAATCTCGCTCCGCTTGGCATGGCCGTAACACCCCATCACCTCGCCAGCGTCAGCGCGCTGGCCATTCTGCGCGAAGGCGGCAACGCGATTGAAGCTATGGTTGCGGCAGCGGCTACGATAGCCGTCGTTTATCCCCATATGAACGGCCTGGGCGGCGACGGCTTCTGGCTGATTGTCCCGCCTCAGGGCGATCCCATTGCTATTGATGCCAGTGGCGCGGCCGGATCGCTGGCCGATTTTGCTTTTTATGAGGGTGCGGCCACCATTCCCCATCGCGGGCCAAAATCAGCGTTGACGGTAGCCGGAACGGTCAGCGGTTGGTCGGAAGCGCTGACCGTAGCGAAAGAATTTAGCGGCACCGAGATGCCCGTTGCGCGCCTGCTGGCGGATGCCATCCGCTATGCGGCAGACGGTATTCCTGTTACCCGGTCTCAGGCCTCGGCTACCGCCAGCAAATATCATGAACTCGCGGCGCAACCGGGTTTCGCCGCTGCTTTCCTGCCGGATGGCGAGGTGCCGCGAGCGGGTAGCCGTTTTACTCAACCCGCGCTGGCAGACACACTGGCTCTCCTGACGGAACAAGGCCTCGACAGCTTTTACCGCGGTTCGCTGGCTACCCGGCTGGCGGCTGAAATGTCAGCGCTTGGCATGCCAATTACGCTGGAAGATCTGAATAAGCATCAGGCGAAACGCCGTAAGCCGTTAAGCATTCGACACGAATACGGCGACGTTTTTAATATGACGCCGCCCACTCAGGGCCTGGTGTCGCTGGCCATTTTAGGGATTACCAATCACCTGAAGATGGCAGAAGCAGACGAGGTGCAGACCATCCATCGTATCGTGGAGGCGACCAAGCTGGCTTTCGGCCTGCGCGACCGCCATATCACCGATCCGCTGCATATGCGCGAAGAAATGCAGGCATTGCTTGACTCTGACCAGTTGGAAACGCTGGCGAGGCAAATCAGCGACAGCCGGGCAGCCGACTGGGGCACCGGCAAAGGGCCGGGCGATACCGTATGGATGGGCGTTATGGACAGCAGCGGCCTGGCCGTCTCTTTTATTCAGAGCATTTATCACGAGTTCGGCAGCGGCGTGGTGCTCCCCGGTACGGGGATCACCTGGCAAAACCGCGGAGCAGCGTTCAGTCTGGATCCCGATCATCTGCTGGCTTTAGCGCCGGGTAAGCAGCCATTCCATACGCTTAATCCTGCCGCTGCACGCCTGAATGACGGCCGTACCATGGTGTATGGGTCGATGGGCGGCG
>DOOK01000043.1:0-430 GCA_003512805.1 Erwinia sp.
TCCGGCATTGGTGCCGTAAAACGGGACGGCGAAATCACTGATGAACTGCGCGCGATCCTGGCGCAATCCGGCCAGAATACCGTCAAATACGGACGCCTCAACACCCTGCGGAAAATCATCAAACTGTCCGAAAGCAGGGGTGACCGCACCAAGCAGGACCAGGCCATCCACGCGTGCGCTGCCGTAGTTGTTGATGTAGCGCGTGACGTCGCCGCCGCCCATGGAGAAGCCCACCAGCGTCACGTTCTGCAAATCAAGGCTGTTGACTAAATCGTTGATGTCCGACGCGAAAGTATCGTAGTCGTAGCCGGTCCACGGCTGGTCGGAGCGACCAAAGCCGCGGCGATCGAAAGCGATAACGCGATAGCCGTTCTCAGCCAGGAAATTCAGCTGGTTATCCCACATATCCGCATCCAGCGGCCAGCCGTGG
>DOOK01000043.1:657-4202 GCA_003512805.1 Erwinia sp.
GCCGTGGCTGAACAGCACCGGCTTTCCTTTTCCCCAGTCCTTAAAGTAAAGCTGCGTACCGTCGCCGGTCTTAATCATACTCATACTTTTCCCCTTACGGTTATCGTGAACAAAGCTACGGTCATTCTGGCGCAATCAGATACCGTACAATGGGCATCTGTTCGGCCTGATGGAAGGCATAAACACGGCTCTGGATTTTCCGATCGTTCATGGTATAGCGCTCAAGCTGCCGCAGTTGCTCCATCCAGGAACCCACGACGAAAGTTTCCACGAAAATGCCTGGCTGGAAGATGTCTTCATAAAGTGCCCAGTTAATGGCGCCGCTGCGTCGGCGAACGCGCCTCATGTCCTGCATACACACCGTAAAGGCATGCGCATCCTGCTGACGGATTTGATACTCGTAGCTCACCCTTACCGGCCCGCGGTCATGATGAATGTCCAGCGTCGGGACCGGATCGCTGAGTTCACTGACATCCAGATTCAGGTCCGGATCCTTGTCCAGGCGCCAGCGCAGAACGGTAAGACTGGCCAGTACCATGCCCAGCGTGGCCGTACATAATGAAAGCGGAATGCCGTATCGCGAGGCCAGTTGTCCCCAGACGGCACTGCCTACGGTCATTGAGCCAAAGAACACGGTCAGATAGACCGCCAGCGCACGCGCTTTAACCCATCTTGCCGCGCTGCGCTGCGCGCCCAAATTCAGCGTGGAAAGGACGGTAATCCAGGCAAAGCCGGTGAAGAATTCAAAAGCGTTAAGCCACCAGAAATGACGTATAAAAGCCAGCGCGAGCAGGGTCGTGGCAAACAGCAGGCTTGCCATCACCATCAGCCGGTCGGCGCTAAAACGCTTACGTAGACGAGGCAGCAAAACCGCTCCGCAGATAGCGCCTACGCCGATAAAGGCCAGCATGATGCCATAGCCACCCGGCCCCAGACCCAACTCGCGGCGGGCAACCAGCGGCAGCAAAGCCCAGCCGGCACTGCCAAACACAAAGAACGCCACGGTACGAACCAGCACGTTACGCAGCACCGGAGCAGCATGCACGTAGCGCAGCCCGGCACGAACTGCCGAAAAGAAATGTTCCGGCGGCAGGCGCTGGACGTCAGGGGAGGCTTTCCAGCGCCAGAGTACCCAGGCGACACCAAGGACGGACAGGGCGTTGAGCAGGAAAACCATCCAGGGCCCGACAAACGACAGGATCAGCCCGCCGAGCGCCGGACCGATGGCACGGCTGATGTTGATACCCAGTGAGTTCAGTGCGATAGCCGGCCCCAGCTCCGCCTTTTTCACCAGATCCGGCACGATGGCCTGAAACGGCGGTGAGCTCATGGCGGCGCCCATGCTCATCAGAAATGCTGCGATCAGCAGGACTAACGGCGTGACATGGCCGGTAAAGGAAAGCACGGTCAGACCTGTCGCGGCAATAAAAACCCAGAGCTGAGAGAACAGCAGATATTTACGGCGGTCGATAATATCAGCCAGCACGCCCGAGGGAAGGGCGAACAGGAACATAGGCAGGCTACCGGCCGCCTGAACCAGCGCCACGCTCAGCGGATCGGCGCTGAGCGTCAACATCGTCCAGTTGACGCCCACGTCGTTCATCCATGAACCCATGTTGGAGACAACCGTGGCAATCCACAGCATACGGAATACCGGCTGGCGCAGCGGTTGCCAGGGAGAAGGCGTCGCAGGTAAAAGAGCCTCGTCCTGCGTGACGTCCTGAAGGTCGTTAACCTGCGCCATGTTGCACCTCGCTTCGCGTCGCGACAGCGAGCCGCCATCGTCCCGGGCCGGTGATGGCCAGAGTGGTAAAGATAATCAGCAGCAGCCAGCCAAACTGTCCTTCAGCCATGCTCCAGTCGGGGTGGACAAACACCATCGCCACCAGCAGGACACCTATCACCGGCAGACAGGCAGCCGAAGTGAATACACCGGCCAGGATGAAAATGGGACAAACAACTTCGGCAAAAATAGCCGGTAGCAGGCTCATATAAGGACCGAGGCCGAAGGGATCCTCGATACGTGTCAGTTCTTCGCTGAAATGGAATACCTTTGGCAAGCCGTGAACGGACAGCAGCAGCAGGCAGCCGGTAAGACGCAGGAAGAACAGCCCCGCATCGGTGCGGGGCGATGGAGAAAACGGAGGCTTTATCATGATCAAAACGCAAAGCAGCTGCAGCCGAGCGCGCCCCAGAAGGCGTTTTCCTCGGATACCGGCAGGCTGGCGCCACGCGCGATATCGTGCGAATGGCTGTGCACGCCGCAAGGGCCGCTGCACTGGTGAGGCCTCTGCTGCATGCCGAGCCTGGTTGCCTCAGCAGGCGGCGCGCTGCGATAGTGACCCGGAAACTTCGTGACCGGTGACCAGTCGGGCAGTACCGGGAGAGCCGGCGGCGCTTCGCTGCTGAAGGCACCGGCAGCGTAAACGATGTTGCCATCCACGAAGGTAAGCACCGACTCAATGCCTTTAATCTCTTCCTCCGGCACGCTGAAGTAATCCTTGCTCAGCACCACCAGGTCGGCCAGCTGCCCGGCTTTGATCTGGCCTTTTTTATCCTGTTCGCTGGAAAACCAGGCGCTGCCCTGGGTCCACAGCATCAGCGCAGTATCGCGATCCAGGCGGGCGTTGACGTCATACATCTGCATCCCTCCCACGGTGCGACCGGAGACCAGCCAGTAAAGCGCGGTCCACGGGTTATAGCTGGCAACGCGCGTGGCGTCAGTGCCCAGGCCGACCGGCACGCCGGTTTCCAGCATACGCGCTACTGGTGGCGTATGACGGGTAGCCTCAATACCATAGCGTTCGGCAAAGTATTCCCCCTGGAAGGCCATACGGTGCTGTACCGCAATACCGCCACCTAACTCTTTAATACGGTCAATATTGCGTTGCGTTACCGTTTCAGCATGGTCGAAAAACCAGTGCAGGCCGTTAAACGGAATCTCCCGGTTGACCTTCTCGAACACGTCCAGCATGCGGCTAATCGATTCATCGTAGGTGGCATGCAGGCGGAACGGCCAGCGGTGTTCGACCAGATGACGCACCACCCGCTCCAGTTCGTCTTCCATGCCCGGCGCCAGATCCGGTCTTGGCTCCAGAAAGTCCTCAAAGTCGGCCGCAGAGAAGACCAGCATTTCACCCGCGCCATTGTGACGGAAATAGTCGCTGCCCTGGCCCGGCGTAAGCATGTCCGTCCATTTTTCAAAATCTTCCAGCTCCTGTCCCGGGCGCTGGGTGAAAAGGTTGTAGGCGATGCGGATCGTCATCTGCTTCTTCTCATGCAGTTCGGCGATCACTTCATAATCTTCCGGGTAGTTCTGGAAACCGCCGCCCGCGTCAATGGCGCTGGTCAGGCCAAGACGGTTCAGCTCACGCATAAACTGGCGGGTGGAGTTCACCTGCTGCTCCAGTGGCAGCCTGGGCCCCTTCGCCAGCGTGGCATACAGAATCATGGCGTTAGGACGGGCAATCAACATCCCCGTTGGATTACCGTTGCTGTCTCGCTGGATCTCGCCCCCCGGAGGGTTTGGCGTGTCTTTGGTATAC
>DOOK01000044.1:0-125 GCA_003512805.1 Erwinia sp.
TTTTTATCTGGCAATGTTGGCCTTAATTGCAAACAATCCTTTGAGAAGGTTAGGGTATGGCGCATGGTCGTAATCGATAAAAATAGTCGCTTTCTCGCTTTCTCGCTTTCTGGCTTTCTGGCTTT
>DOOK01000044.1:405-5988 GCA_003512805.1 Erwinia sp.
GGCTTTCTGGCTTTCTGGCTTCTTCACTTTCTCACCCCTTCACCCTTTAGCCCATTCACTCCTTTACCGCTAACGTTGCTCAATGCTTTGTTTCGTCGAGGCGTGCCGCAAATTTTTTGCAATGCTGCCGGAACCACACACAAATTGGTTTGGCACGCCCTGATTTTTATTTTCCACCATTGTCATGCGCGGCCATATCCTGCATCGTTACAGGCAAATTTACTGGCTATGGAGATGGCATGTTACTTTCTTTCTTTCGTCTGCTTTTTCGCCTGTTGTATCGCACCCGTTTAGCGGGTGATGTTTCTACTCTGCACCGGCAGAAAGTCCTGATTGTGCCCAACCATATGTCGTTTTTGGACGGCATGCTGCTGGCGCTGTTCCTGCCGGTTAAGCCGGTGTTCGCCGTCTACTCTTCCATCAGCGAAAAATGGTACATGCGGTGGGTACGTCCGCTGGTGGATTTTGTGCCGCTGGATCCGACGAAACCGCTGTCGGTCAAGCATTTGGTAAAAACGATCGCGCAGGGCCGCCCGGTGGTCATCTTTCCCGAAGGACGCATTACCGTCACCGGGTCGCTGATGAAAATTTACGACGGTGCCGGCTTTGTAGCCGCGAAGTCGCAGGCTACCGTCGTGCCGCTGCGAATAGAGGGCGCGGAGTTTTCGCCCTTCGGGCGTCTGGCTGGCGTGTTTAAGCGGCGTCTTTTCCCGCGTATTAGTATTACCGTCCTTCCCGCGACCACCATTCCCATGCCGGAGGCCAAAACCGCCCGGGAGCGCCGCAGGCTGGCGGGAGAACATCTGCACCATATTATGATGGAAGCACGGATGGCGGTGCGCCCGCGTGAAACGCTTTATCAGGCGTTTCTGTCTGCCCGTACGCGCTATGGCTATTTCAAATCCTGTATTGAAGACGTCAATTTTCAGGCCGACAGCTATACGGGGCTGCTGAAGAAATCGCTGGGCGTAGGGCGGATCCTGGAACGTTATACGTCGCCGGGCGAATATATTGGTCTGCTCTTGCCCAATACAACGGTGACCGCCGCCGCGATCCTTGGCGCATCCATGCGCGGCCGCGTGCCGGCGATGCTTAACTACACCGCTGGCGTGAAAGGCGTAGGCAGCGCGCTGAAAGCGGCCGAGGTGAAAACGGTTTTCACTTCCCGTCAGTTTCTGGATAAGGGCAAGCTCTGGCATCTGCCCGAACAGCTTACCGAGGTAAAATGGATCTTTCTGGAAGATCTGAAAGGCACCGTCACCACGCAGGATAAACTCTGGATCCTATGTCATCTTCTTCAGCCAGGACGGGCAGAGGTGCAGCAGCAGCCGGAAGATGCCGCGATGGTACTGTTTACGTCCGGTTCGGAAGGGCATCCCAAAGGCGTGGTGCATTCACACAAAAGCCTGCTGGCTAACGTAGAGCAGATCCGCACCGTAGCCGATTTCACGCCGCGCGATCGCTTTATGTCCGCGCTGCCGCTGTTTCACGCCTTTGGCCTGACCGTCGGGCTGTTTACCCCCTTGATGACCGGGGCAGAAGTGTTCCTTTATCCCAGTCCGCTGCACTATCGTATTATTCCCGAGCTGGTGTATGACCGAAACTGCACCGTGCTGTTCGGCACCTCTACCTTCTTGGGCAACTATGCGCGTTTTGCCAATCCGTATGATTTCGCGCGCCTGCGTTACGTGGTCGCGGGGGCAGAAAAATTGCAGGAAGGCACGCGTCAGGTCTGGATGGAAAAATTTGGCATCCGCATCCTGGAAGGCTACGGCGTAACGGAATGCGCGCCAGTGGTTGCCATCAATGTGCCCATGGCGGCGAAAAACCATACGGTCGGGCGTATTTTGCCGGGTATGGACTCTCGCCTGATTTCCGTGCCGGGCATTGAGCAGGGCGGGCTGCTTCAGCTGCGCGGGCCGAATATCATGAAAGGCTACCTCAGGGTAGAAAAACCGGGCGTGCTGGAAGCGCCGCAGGCGGATAACGGCGAAGGACAAATGGAAGCAGGTTGGTACGATACCGGGGATATTGTTAGCTTTGACGAGCACGGTTTCTGTGAAATTCAGGGCCGCGCAAAACGCTTTGCTAAAATTGCCGGTGAGATGGTTTCACTGGAAACCGTCGAGCAAATCGCACTGAAGGCCTCGGCAGAAAAGCAGCATGCCGCATCAATAAAGCCCGATGGCAATCGTGGTGAGGCGCTGGTGTTGTTTACTACCGACAGCGCATTAACCCGCGACCGATTGCAGAAGGCGGCTCGCGAGCTGGGTGCACCAGAGCTTGCGGTGCCGCGCGATATTCGCGTGTTGGCGCAGCTGCCGCTGTTAGGCAGCGGGAAGCCCGATTTCGTTACGCTGAAAAGCATGGCGGAACAGCCAGAGACAGAGGCAGAAAATGCATAATTTCTCCGGCGGTGAAAAGCTGCTTTCACGTGGCATGGTAGCGGTCATTATCGCGCAGTTCTTATCGGCGTTTGGCGATAATGCGCTGCTGTTCGCCACTCTGGCGGTGCTTAAGCAGCAGGTCTACCCGGACTGGAGCCAGCCGGTACTGCAAATGGTCTTTGTTGCTACTTACATCATCCTGGCGCCTTTCGTTGGCCAGATAGCGGACAGCTTTGCCAAAGGCAGGGTGATGATGGCCGCCAACGGCTTTAAGCTGCTGGGGGCGCTGACCATCTGTTTCGGCTTTAACCCTTTTATCGGCTATGCGCTGGTAGGCATTGGCGCGGCGGCCTATTCGCCAGCCAAGTACGGCATTCTGGGTGAAATTACCGGCGGCGAAACGCTGGTTAAAGCCAATGGCCTGATGGAGTCGTCCACCATTGCGGCTATTCTGCTGGGATCGATTGCGGGCGGCGTGCTGGCAGACTGGAACCTTACCGGCGCCCTGATCGTCTGCGTACTGGCCTACGGACTTGCCGTAGCGGCGAATGTGCCGATCCCCAAACTGGCGGCGGCCAGAGCAGGGCAAAGCTGGCATCCGCTGCGGATGTCCTCCAGCTTTTTCCAGGCCTGCCGCGAACTGTGGCGCAATGGCGAAACGCGTTTTTCGCTGGTGGGTACCAGCCTGTTCTGGGGGGCGGGCGTCACCCTGCGTTTCCTGCTGGTGCTGTGGGTGCCGGTCGCGCTGGGTATCAGCGATAACAAGACACCGACGCTGCTAAACGCCATGGTCGCTATCGGCATCGTGTTTGGCGCAGGCGCGGCCGCGAAGCTGGTGACGCTGAAAACGGTCGGCAGATGTATGCCGGCAGGCGTGTTAATCGGCGTGACGGTGGTCTGTTTCGCGCTACAGCATACGGCGACAGGCGCTTACGGCTTGCTGATAGTGATTGGGATGCTCGGTGGCTTTTTCGTGGTGCCGCTCAATGCGCTATTGCAGATGCGCGGTAAAGAGAGCGTCGGCGCGGGTAATGCTATTGCGGTACAGAACCTGGGTGAAAACGGCGCGATGCTGCTGATGCTGGGTATTTACTCGCTGGCCGTGAAGCTGGGCGCGCAGCCGGTAGCCACTGGCGTAGGATTCGGCGCGCTGTTCGCGCTGGCGATTGCCGTGCTGTGGGGCTGGCAGCTGGCGCAAAAGCACCGCAAAGTTTAGCGTTAAGCCGATTCTGGTGCGGAAAAAAAGGGGCGGAAAGGATTCCGCCCCTTTTTACGTCCAGCGGCCTGGTTAAGGCGCCGGATACGTGTAGCGGCGATGAATAGCTTCCAGAGCCTGCATCACTTCCTCATCCAGCGTCAGATTGTAGCTGTCGATATTCAGCTGCAGCTGTTCCAGGGTGGTCGCGCCCAGCAGCGTGCTGGCGACAAAAGGCTGCTGACGAACAAAAGCCAGCGCCATCTGCGAGGGATCGAGAGCATGTTTTTTCGCCAGCGCGACGTATTCGGCAATGGCCAGACCGGCCTGTTCGCCGCTGTAGCGGGTAAAGCGACTGAACAGCGTATTGCGTGCGCCGGCAGGCTTAGCGCCATTCAGATACTTACCGCTCAGCGTACCAAAGGCCAGACAGGAATAGGCCAGCAGCTCGACGCCTTCATGCTGGCTGATCTCCGCCAGACCCACCTCAAAGCTACGGTTCAGCAGGCTATACGGGTTCTGGATAGAGACGATGCGTGGCAGTTCATGTTTTTCTGCCAGCTGCAGATAGCGCATTACGCCCCACGGCGTTTCGTTCGATACGCCGATATAACGTATTTTACCGGCGCGAACCTGCTCGTTCAGCGCTTCCAGCGTCTCCAGCAGGGTGACCGTGGCGGTATCTTCCGCGTATTCGTAATTCAGCCGACCGAAGTAGTTGGTCTGTCGCTGCGGCCAGTGCAGCTGATAAAGATCCAGATAGTCGGTATTCAGCCGCTTCAGGCTGGCGTCCAGCGCCTGACGAATATTCTTGCGATCCAGTGCCTGGCCCGGCCGGATAGAAGCGTCCGCGCCGCGCACCGGCCCGGCAACTTTAGAGGCCAGCACCACTTTTTCGCGATTGCCGCGAGCCTTTAACCAGCTGCCGATATAGGTTTCGGTTAACCCCTGCGTTTCCGGGCGCGGCGGCACCGGATACATCTCAGCGGTATCAATCAGGTTAATGCCGGAACGGAGCGCCAGATCAAGCTGCGCATGGGCATCGGCTTCGCTGTTTTGCTCGCCAAACGTCATGGTGCCTAATCCCAGGCTGCTGATCTCCAGCGTACTGTGGGGGATGCGATGATAATGCATATGCCGGCTTCCTTTTTCATTATTAAGACCATGGCGTGCGGGATAAATTGCTGAAGCAAACGCCAGATCCGGCTTTTGACTATAACCGTCGGGCGCAACAGGGGGAAGAGCAGATTTATCGGGAAGTGCGGTGGGGGCCACCTGTCGGAAAACGTCAGGTGGCGGGATCGGGCCTAGCGTTCAACAATCGATGAAACCTCATCGCCGTTAATCTGCAGCTCATGACCGGAGCGATCGGTGTACTTCACCAGGCCGGTATCCTTGTCGATCTCCGGTTTACCCTGGGTCATGATCATCTTGCCTTCTTTTGTCGCCATCACGTAATCACTGCTGCACCCGCCGAGCAGCGTGGCCAGTATCAGCACGGCCGCGCCAGACATCAACTTCATACTTCGCTCCCTTAGCCTTTAATTTGCCTGCACAAGTAATAGCGCATTTTACGGAAAGCGTTAACCGCAGAACTCCTAAAAAGGCGTTACGGCACGACAAACTCTTGACTTTGATCGTAAAAACAACGGGAAGAAGCCAACCGGGGTGCCCGGTCGGCTTTGATTCAGGCGGGATTTTTTCTGCCGCGAAGCAGGTTCAGACACTCTACCGACATAGAGAAGAACATCGCAAAATAGATATAGCCCTTCGGCACGTGGATATCGAAGCTTTCCAGAATAAGGGTGAAACCCACCAGGATCAGGAAAGTCAGCGCCAGCATTTTTACCGAAGGATGCCGTTCAACAAATTCACCGATAACGCGGGCGGCAAACATCATTACGCCCACCGCAATCACCACCGCCGCCATCATGATAATCAGATGGTCTGACAGGCCAACGGCAGTAATAACCGAGTCAAGACTGAAGATGATATCCAGCA
>DOOK01000033.1 GCA_003512805.1 Erwinia sp.
TTCCGATCTCATGATGCGTGCTGTTACATTGCAGCAATCCTCTACAAGCTGAATAAGGGGAGCGGCTCGCGATATACCCGGGCCGGAGAATCTGACGGTATCCAGGTGTTGCATCACGCAGGAATACGACAGCAGTGGCAGGTTACTCAGCCGTTTTATGATCCGTGAACCATTAAAGATTACGGGCCGATCGGCCGATAAACGTAGATTACTAATCCTGACTCTGACTTTCGTTACGGCTACTTTCCCGCTTAATTTCTGCAGGGAAAAGGGCACGGTATAAACGGTTGCCGAACGGGCTGCCACGTCCGTAATAGCCGATGACTGCATTTGCATAACCGAAAAACCTTTCCCGGACGTGTGGGGGAGGGCAATGACGACAAAACGAGGCCTGTACGACCAGGATCAAGCTTATTCAGTCTCTTCAGCAAACAACGGAATCGACCGCCATGACCACTGTGACCACTCCTACTCTTTATGCCGTTTGGTCGACGGATGCCCAGGGTGTTTGCATCGCCAGTCAGGAAAACCCTGTCGGTTTGATGCCTATCCTGAAAGGCGTGTCGTTAAGCGACTGGCTGAGCTTCGCACAGGCTGATAGTGATGCAACGATCGCACTGAAACTTGCTGCGGCGTTGGAGCACGTGACACCTTTTCATATTGAAGTCCCTATCCAGTGTCTGGACGGAACGACGCGGCTTGTGGTTTTTTCGGGCCTGCCGGACGGGCAACCGGGCGCTTCCCGTCTGCAATACAGCGGTTTCATTCTTGATATAACCAGGCAGTGCAAAGCCCTTGAGGATGCGCTAAACACCGCGGCAGAATATCGTCTGTTAATTGAAAACAGTACCGATCTGATCGCTCATTGCGATACAAACGGTCGATATGTCTCGATTTCACCTTCTTACAGCAAGATGACCGGCTGGGCGGCCGACGAGATGACAGGCGAACGGGTGGTAGGTTTCCTGCATCCCGACGACCGCGCACCGGCTACAGATGCCCTGGCCCACCTCTTCAATGGTGGCCTGCTGCCGGACGCAGTAGAGGTGCGCAAGTTACACCGCGACGGCCACTACATTACGCTGGGGACGAAGGCCTGCAGCGTCAGCGATCCCTCAACTGGCAAGATCATAGGTGCCGTGCTGGTGTCACGTGACATTACCCGCGACAAAGAAAGGATCCGCAAGCTTGAGAAACTGGCCACCCGTGACATGCTAACCGGCTTGCCTAACCGGGCGTGGATTAACGACCAGGTTAGCTGCATGCTTGCACAGGGTGAGGATCTGGCCTATACCACCGTCCTGTTTATCGATCTGAATGGTTTCAAGGCGGTAAACGATTCGATGGGGCATGCGGCAGGCGATGTCCTGCTGCAACAGGTAGGTGAAAGGCTACAGCGCTGCATGCGGCCGGGTGACTCGGTGGCACGCCTGGGCGGGGACGAGTTTGAGGTGGCAGCAAAATGCAGTGATCGTAAGGCGGCGTCGACCATCGCTCAGCGCCTCGTTGACAGCCTGAAAGCGCCTTTTACGCTCAACAACGCAGACGTGCGAATCGGGGCGGCTATTGGTATTAGCCTCGCGCGGTTCGGGACGGTATCGGCTAAGATTTTATTTGAAAATGCCGATGTAGCCATGTACCAGGCGAAAGCACGACGCGATGGTTCATATCAGTTTTTCGAGCCTACCATGCTACCGTTACGTGATTAAGATAGCCGACTGCGCGTAACGGTTTAGTCGAGTACCATTGCCTATAGTGCCGTACTCCGCCATCAGGTAGCTTCAACTTAGAAGGCGATAACCCTGACTGAATAAAGGGTCGGCCAGAGTCGGTTTCTCGCGCTCAGAACTTTCCCGGCAATAAAAAATCCTCAGAATGATGAAACGTCGTTTGTGCGTCCAGAGGGACAAGGAATACCCTTCGCATAGAGGGTCACGTC
Source organism: Erwinia sp. (assembly GCA_003512805.1). Lineage (GTDB taxonomy): Bacteria > Pseudomonadota > Gammaproteobacteria > Enterobacterales > Enterobacteriaceae > Erwinia. The sequence goes on from DOOK01000033.1 coordinate 1,940, forward strand.
AGTAAATTTCATCTTCTATCCGGTTTCGCCAGGCATCCCGCATCTCCTTTTCTCTGCAAGCATTCCGGGATTGCCTGAGTGCCAGCGTTATAAGCCGATGGAAGCGGGCGTCACTCTCCATTTTAAAACAGTACCTGATATCAGCTATTTCATGCGCAGCGCTTCTACTACCAGGGAGAAGACCGCAGAAGGTTGCTTGCGGCTCGGGTAATACAGGAAGTAACCTGGGAAAGGCGGACACCATTCCTCCAGAACGCGGATCAGCTTGCCTTCTTCAATGCTGTTGCCAAATTCTTCCTCGGGAAGAAAAGCGATCCCATGCCCGGCGAGCGCGGCATCTACCACAGGAGCAGAGGTATTAAAGACCAGCTGACCGCTTACACGTACATTCAGCGCCTTATGCGCTTTTTCAAATTCCCAAACGTAAAGGCCGCCGGAGGTAGCCATCCGCATATTAATGCAGCGGTGGCTGACCAGCTGTTTGGGCGAATCCGGGATCCCCATGGCGGCAAAATAAGCGGGTGATGCCACCGCTGCCATCCGCAGAGGCGGGCTGATGGGCAGGGCAATCATGTCTTTATCGATGGTGTCGCCCAGCCTGACACCGGCATCAAATTTATCGTTAACGATGTTACGAAAGCCGTGGTTGGCATCAAACTCAAGGTTTAAATCAGGGTAGGTATGCAGCAGCGGAGAAAGCCTGGGCAGCAGCAGGGTGTTCAGAACGTGCGGTCCACAGGTGATCCGCACCGTGCCCGCCGGTTTATCCCGTAGCTCGGTCAGTAAATCCAGCTCGGTTTCGATTTCATCGAACTTGTGGCCTATCGCCTGCAGGAGCCTCTCGCCGGCAGCGGTCAACGAAACGCTGCGGGTAGTCCGCGTCAGCAGCCTTATTTTCATGCGGGACTCCAGGCCGGTAATGGCCTGGCTTAAGGCTGGCTGGGTAACACCCATCTGCGCTGCAGCCCGGGTAAAGCTTCCCTCCCGGGCAACGACGATAAATGACAGAAGGTCGTTAAGGTTTCTCTTCATTGAACAGCTCCGGAATGCTTTATTAACATAATAACGAGCGGTGAAGATGAGGCTATCCCAGCCATGAGCCGCCGGTCGTTTTTTGCCGGATGCGTCTCTGTTCGGGGCGTAATTCCAGCCCGTTAGCGGCAAAAAAGGCAATTATCAAGCTGAGCGCTCGAGCCGTTTTTGACGGCCGCTGCTTATTTCTGCTGCCTGCCGACCGTTGCAAGGGACGGCCGCACCCACAATAAACATGCCGGGGAATCTACAGCTTATTACTTTCCAGCCTGATTGACGATTAAGCCGGCTTAACTGATATGTTGTGGTTTGAGTTTCGATGTCAGGAAAGTCAGCAGAGCAGCAACAATTAACAAAAGCGCGGCGATCGCGAAGGTGGCACGGTATCCGCTGTGGTCAAAAGCCAGGCCGCCCGCGACTGAACCGAGCGCTATACACATCTGCACTACCGCCACCATCAATCCGCCGCCTGCCTCAGCATCGGCTGGCAAGGTTCTGGCTATCCAGCTCCACCATCCTACGGGAGCCGCAGTAGCGACCAATCCCCATAACGCTAACAACACCGCGACAACCGCCGTATTGTGTCCGTACCCCATCAGAGTGCTGGCGATCGCCGCCATAAAAATCGGGATCAGAAACAGCGTCTGATAAAACCCTTTTTTGAGGAAAAACCCGATAACCAGCGTGCCCATAAAACCGGCAATACCCATCGCCAACAGGATGAGTGACAGCGTGGAGATGTCTACTCGGGTGACGCTTTCGAGAAAGGGACGTAAATAGGTAAATAATGTGAATTGCCCCATAAAGAACAAGCCACAGCCAGCTATCCCCATGGCTACCAGCGGGCGCTTAAGCAGAAACAGAACGTTTTTGTGCCGGTCAGATTTATTTGCGCGCAGGGAGGGCAGGCTGAGCCTCTGCCAGAGAAAAGCCAGCACCGCCACGGGAACAAGGCTTAAAAATGCCCCTCGCCAGCCGATTACCGAGCCAAGATAGCTGCCGAGCGGCGCAGCCACCACGGTTGCCAGCGCATTGCCACCGTTAAAAATGGCCAGCGCGCGCGTAACGTGCTGCTCCGGTACCAGGCGGGTAGCGGTAGCGGCCGACAGAGACCAAAAGCCCCCAATAGCGATGCCGATCAGCACGCGCCCAAACATATAAACAGCATAGTTGGGTGCCAGCCCGATAATCAGGCCGGAAAGCGCCATCAGCCCGGTCATGCCCAGCAGGATAGGCTTGCGGTTAAAAGAACCTGCCACGGCCAAAATAAACAGGCTGGTGATCACCGCAAAAAAACCTGAAACGGTGATGCCCTGACCAGCCATACCTTCGCTGATACCCAGGTCTTGTGATACCGGCGTCAGAAGGCTCACCGGCATAAATTCTGACGATATCAGCGCAAAAACGCACAGGGTCATGGCCATTACGCCTCCCCAGTGCGCCTCTGCTTTAACAGCCTGTTGAGTATTGTTCTGCAGATGAACCGACATACATCCTTACCTCATGTTCTGTAACGGAAAATCTAAAATTTACCTGTGAGAAAGCGGGCCTTTATTAAAAAGGCTGGGGAGTTAACGGGCACAGTAAAATGCGTGGGAAAGATGATGACATCTGAGCAAAGTTGAAACCAGTTAAGAGGCAGTAATGCCTTTATAAGCTGGACTTATTAATCCCGGTTTATTGCTGCTTCAGGCCCTTATTCAGGAAGCGGATCTTTTACAGCGGAACGCTTCTGTCAGGCCCTGATGCCTGCCTGTTTATCAGGAGTCGAATGAAAGCGCTTGCCTGGTGCTCAATTATTTAACAGGGTTGTGCAGCACAAAACTAAGCCATTCTGTAAAGGGACTGTCTTATGAAGCACATCTTTAGCAGCCATCGCCGTCACGTGTTTTAACCTACGAGAAGCTGCGGACATTTACGCTGCGTAAAGGACTGAGGAGTAAAGGCGATTGCTTGCATCAGCAAAGCGGCAGAGCGCGGGGGAGATACCCTTCTTAATTGATTGTGCGGCATGGGCTTAGAATATTTTTCCGCCAAGGCCCGTTTTGAAAGCGCTGCCAAAAGGGATGACCAAAGGCTTGCGAATATCGCCACAGGACTGATGGACAGAAGAGAGATAATCCGCACTTTACATACTGCAGAATATTTAACCGGGAAGGCATTCAGGATGTAAATCGCCGGGATGGATGGGCAAAAAGAGCCGG
>DOOK01000201.1:0-1037 GCA_003512805.1 Erwinia sp.
CTTTTCAGCCATTCGCCCTCGGTCAAAATAACCGGACTGTCCACCGGCGGGAAAGCAATTTTATGAATATGCACCTGCGACAGCAGTTCCCCCTTCAGATCCAGCCCTTCGGCAAAGGATTGCAGCCCCACCAGCACGCTGGTCTCGCCCTGCTGTACCTTTTTACGGTGTAGCGCCACCAGCGCCGGACGCGGCTTATCGCCCTGCACCAGCAGCATCAGCCGCAGCTCCGGCAGATAAGAGATAAACTGCTGCATCGCCCGTCCGCTGGCAAACAGCACCAGCAGGCCTTTGTGTTTACCTTCTTTAATCTGCTGCCGGAAAAAGTGCGCCATCTCCGCCAGATGTTCCACTTCGTTAGCCAGCATCGGCTCATAGCGCATCTGTGGAATAATCAGCTTGCCCTGCTCCACATGATTAAAAGGCGAATCCAGCGCGACAAAACGGTCGCCAGGCTTTTCGCTCAGGCCGGCCATCTCCTGCAGGCGCTGAAAGCTGTTCAGCGAGCGTAGCGTGGCCGAGGTCAACACCACATGCGGAATTTTACGCCACAGCAGTTTCTCCAGCTGTTCGCTGACGCGAATACCCGCGCAGTGAAACAGCAGATGCGCGTTCCCTTCACGCAGTTCGCGAGTCACCCATTTGGAAACCGGCGCGCCGGAGGCCTGCGCCATGGAAGCCAGTCGCCACAGCTTGCTGCTGGCCTCAAACCAGCCCAGCGCACGGTTCATCTGGATCAGCGTGCGGTGCAGGCGAACCACGTCGAACTGACCGGTTTTTTCGCTGAGGTCGTTTAGTAATGCCTCGGCCAGCCCGCGGAGTCCGTCACTCAATTTGAACAGGCGTGCGCACAGCGTCATCACCTCTTCCGGCAGCTGACCCATCTCGAAACGGTATTCGCCTTCCTGATTGCCGGGCGGCAGCAGCTGTATCAGAATGTGTGACAGCTGCTGGAGCTGTTCACGGACTTCTTCGCAATGGGCTTTCAGCCGCTCAGGGTTGCCAAGGTGCGGCGGCTTTTTCGGCCGGAACTGCGC
>DOOK01000201.1:1121-5581 GCA_003512805.1 Erwinia sp.
GCCATGCACTGCTCGACCAGACGACAGAACAGATCGAGCTGCAGGGTGCTCCAGGCGGGCGTGATATCCCCGCTCATTTCCAGCGCATCGCGCGCCACGTCAGGCAGATGGTGTCCTTCATCCAGTACCAGCAGCAGATTTTTTGGCGGCGGCAGCACCGATTCCGTTTCCAGCGCGGCCATCACCAACGCATGGTTCGCTACCACCACATCGGCATCTTCTATTTCCCGGCGGGCTATGTAAAAAGGGCATTCACGGAACCAGTGACAGTTGCTGCCCAGGCAGTTGGCCTTGTCGGTACTGATGCGCTGCCAGAGCGAATCCTCAATGGTTTCTTCGCAATGGTCGCGCAGGCCGTCCCACTGGTGCCGATCGAGGTTTTTCGCCAGCGTGGTGCAGAGCGCTCGCTCATCCTTGCTGGCGGTCATGTCGTCATCCAGAAACAGCAGCAAATCGCCCTGTTTCTCTTCGTCACCCCCCAGTGCAGACAGATTACGCGGGCAAACGTAGCGGCCCCGGCCAAACGCGGCAGTGAAGCGCAGATCGGGAATGATCTTCTGCAGCAGCGGCAGATCTTTAGTGAATATTTGATCCTGCAACGCCACGTTAGCGGTGCTGACCACCAGCGGCTTATCTTCCGCACGGCTAACGGCAATGCCGGGGATCAGATAGGAAAGCGTTTTCCCGACGCCGGTCGGGGCTTCAATCGCCAGATGACGCCCTTCTTCGCCCGCCAGCGTTTTTGCCACTTCGGCAATCATCTGCCGCTGCGGCGCTCGGGAAATAAAATCGGGGATTTGCTGCTGGAGAGCCTTATACCAGCCGGCAATTTGCGCTTTTAACGCGGCATTTAGCGCCATATCAACCACTTTTTATTGAAACGACCTGTATTTTTACACAGTATTTCGTTCAGCAATAGCCCCTGAAGGGGAATCCTTCGGCGCGACCCGCAACTTAGGGATGTTCGCGCCTGAGAATCGGCCGGCTTTACTCGCTGCTGTCTGTTTCGACCTTGCTGGTGCCCAGCCTGCCGGTAAAAGGCAGCCGCAGCGCCGGGTGCTTAAAATCGATGCCGAAATTAAACGCCAGCACGTTAAACTCCACACCTTCTTCCACGCCCAGCGTCAAACCCAGCACGCCCAACAGCGAGACCTGCACGCCTTTGCCTGATGAGGGCAGGCCCACCGGACGGTTCAGCGGGCGGAAATCTTTACCGATAGCGTTAGCGGGCAGATCGAGCTTCAGCTCCGGCACTTCTCTGCCGATATGGGCCAGAAAAGTGTTGCTGTTCGGGCCCGGCCAGACGCGATAACTGTGCGGCCAGGGATAGCTACTGATGGCCGCTTCGATCTCCGGGATCATTGCTGCCGCGCGCGCGCCGCGATGATCGACCAGAAGCCTGGGCTTAGCGCCAAACCAGTAGCCGTCAGGCAAAGCGTAATTATGGCGGATCACGTTGCTGCTGCCCCAGCTGACCACCTCGTAGCGGTGATACTGGGTTTCGCCGGCCTTTTTAAAAATGATCCAGGGATGAACGGCGAGCAGGCCACGCCAGCCGAAAGTCGGCGCGGTATAAACCTGAACGATAGCCGTATCAATAAACTTTTGCGGATCGGGTGCCATCTCTGCCGAATCCCGTCGTGCCGTAGCCCAGTGCTGGCCCGTGAGGGCGACGCCGCTGTGGGTCGCCTTAACGTAGCTCTGCGCGAAAGAGAGCAGCAGCATGCAGATAAAACTGATACTTATCACTTTTACAAGAAACATAATACCTTTGGCTGCCCGCCGCTGCGGGTCGAATCAGAGAGTGGGATAACATCAGCGAGCAGCGTACTGTCGCTTAAGGCGTGAGCAAAATCACATTACTGAAAATCGCCGGGGCAATCAATCTTTAGCGGGTGAACGCTTTGATGAGCGGCATTCATCAAACAGATCGCGGACTCCTCCGTTTTGCTCTGGCGGCTACCCATTCAGTGCCGCCAGCTTTTGCAAATCAGCGTGACGGCCTTTTTACCCTGATTAATACCCAGTTATTACTGATAATCACAATATCAGGAAAATGTTTGCAAACCTTCCCGCTGATACGTGCATCCCGGCCAGCTCAGGAAAATAAAGACGTGGTGATGGCTTACTTTAAAACCGCCGATACCAGGGCCTGCATGATATTCAGCGGCACGGCGTTTGTTTTTACGTTAAATCGCCTACGCCACGCGGCATGCCTTTTTTGCCTATAATTCGCCGGGGGAGAAAGCGCTTTCCCTGCTGCCCGCCTGCAGCGCTCAGCACTGCAAAAAAGACAATACAGATTTAACGGGTACTTTTATCTGTCACCCGCACACCAATGGCGGTCGCTATACGGCGGCCGTGAGCATTTTGTACATCACTGTAGTCGCCTCGTATTCGCCATGGATAGAAACAGCAAACTGCGGGATCTGGCCGCAAATTTGCCAGCCCTGCGCCAGATAAAGCTGTTCGGCGGCATCGCCGGATCGCGTATCCAGCACCAGCAGCGTTTTGCCCTGCTCCGACGCCAGCTGTTCGGCGCGACTTAACAGTTCTCGAGCAATACCCTGGCGCCTGGCATCAGGATGCACCAGCAATTTAGCTATCTCTGCACGGTGGGAGCCATTTGGCTTACCGCAAAATTCAACGATCGCCGTGCCGACAATTTCATTCTTTCGGCGTGCAACCAGCAGTCGCTTTTTGCCGCTGGCGAGGCAGGTAACGATCTCGTCCCAGAACTGCTTCATGGGCTCAGGGTCATGGCTGATAAAGCCAATACTGGCCCCCAATGCCACACAGGCGCTCAATACCTTGTATAATTCATCCCGGGCTTTGTCGGCCGCTTCTGCCGTCAGCAGCGAATAGGTAACAGAGGTCATAGGTAGCAGGTCGTCCTGTAAATCGTGCTTTGGCGGCACGTGAATTAACGGGTAAACTATATTTACAACGCGCAACGGAACCTGAATGCTTTCCGGCTCGTTTTAACAAGATATACGATGCCGTGCAGCGCCCGGCAAGTTGTACAAGAAAATAATAGTTGTACAACAATGAAGAGTTGGTTAGGCTCGGGGGAGTCAAACAGGTTTAAGGAAAGGCATGGCTTTATACAGTATTGGTGACGTCGCCGAACGCTGTCGGATAAACCCTGTTACGCTACGCGCGTGGCAGCGCCGCTACGGTTTGCTCAAACCGCAGCGTACCGAAGGCGGCCATCGTCAATTTGATGATGAAGATATACAGCGTATTGAAGAGATTAAACGCTGGATAGAGAGTGGCGTACCGGTCGGTAAAGTTAAAGCGCTGCTCGAAGGTGAGAGCGTTAACGCGCATGACGGCTGGATGACGCTGCAGGAAGAGATGATGGCGGTACTGCGACATGTCAGGCCCGCGAAGCTCCGGGCGAAAGTTGCGACCGCCGGTCGGGAGCATCCGGCAACGGCGTTGATCGATCATGTTTTTATCCCTATCCGTCAGCGTCTGAACCTGGATCAAAACACTGCCAGAACCATGTGCAGCCTGCTTGACGGCATCCTGATCGATTACGTGACCTTTTGCCTGGCGGGCAGCCGCAAGAAGACCGGTAAGGACGCGCTGATTATCGGCTGGGGCACGGAAGATCGCACCCGCATCTGGCTGGAAGCCTGGCGTTTATCCCAGCAGGGCTGGCGTATGGAAGTCCTGCCCGAACCGCTGGAACTGCCGCGCCCCGAGCTTTTCCCCGGTCAGCAGCTGTTTATTTTTACCGGTAAACCTCTGACGCGCCGCCAGCAGGAGCAGATAGTGCACTGGCAGGAGCAGGGCTACGCCGTGACCCATCAGGCCGGTTAATTTATCATTGCCAGCATCCTGCTGGCTCCGCTTTTTTCTCCTGATAAAATCCGCAAAGGCTTAACGTTCGCTAATCAAAAGCGATATACTTTGCTCTCTTTTTCACGGCAGGCGGATCACGGTATGAACTGGCAGAAAATCGGCGTAATTTTTATCTTCTTAATGATGGCGCTGGGCGGTATCGGCGGCGTCATGCTGACCGGCTACACCATCCTTATCCGCGCTTAATTCGCCGTAGCAGGCGCTCGAAAAGGCGGTCCGTTAAGATCGCCAGCAGCGCTACCAGGCAGGCTCCCTGCAGGATATAGGCGGTATTAAATCCGCTCAGGCCGATGATAACCGGCGATCCCAGCGTGTTGGCGCCCACTGTCGAGGCGATCGTTGCCGTGCCAATGTTAACAATGACCGAGGTGCGGATCCCGGCCAGGATCACTGGCGCAGCCAGCGGCAATTCTACGTTAAACAGGATTTGCCGCGGACTCATGCCAACCCCTGCGGCCACCTCTCGCAACGTTGACGGCACCGCACCGATCCCGGCCAGCGTGCCCTGTAAAATCGGCAGCAGACCATACAGCAGCAGCGCAACCAGGGCTGGCTGCTCGCCAAAGCCGATGACCGGCACCGCCAGCGCC
>DOOK01000201.1:5684-11602 GCA_003512805.1 Erwinia sp.
CCGGCACCGCCAGCGCCAGCACGGCAACCGGTGGAAAAGTTTGCCCTGCAGCTACCAGCGTTTCCACCACCGAGCGAAACGCCTTCCCCGCCTGACGAGTAACCGCAATCCCCGCGCCCAACCCGATGACCACCGCAGCAAAGCTGGATAAAGCCACCAGCCGGATATGTGCCAGCGTCAGTCGGATAAAGCTTTCCTGCTGGTAAAGCGGTCTGTCGAGCTGGGGAAAAGCGCGTGCGAACAGTGGGCCGCTATAGGGCATCAGCAGCAGCAGCGCCACGAACAGCAACACCAGCCAGAGAAGCGGATCGCGGAGCAGGCGCATGTTATTGCTGCCTCTGCCGCAGCAAATCGGCAAAATGCAGCACGCCGAGCGGCTGTTGATTTCTGTCCCGCACCGCCAGCCGGTCGGTACCGCGTGCAATAAACAGCGACAGAGCTTCACGCAGCGTCAGCGTTTCCGCAATACTCTCTTCCTCCAGCCATTCGCCGCGCCGGGCCGCCTCACCCACCAGCCCCAGCGAGAGCAAACGAATCCCCCACTCGCTTTGGCCGAAAAAGCGACGGACGAAATCGTTGACCGGCTTGGTCAGCAGCGCCGTCGGCGTGCCCTGTTGCACCACTTTGCCGCCGTCCATTAACACCAGCCGGTCGGCCAACGCCAGCGCCTCATCAATATCGTGCGTGACCAGCACTATCGTCTTGCCGGAAAGGCGATGGATCCGGGCAATTTCCTGCTGAAGCGTGGCGCGAGTGACCGGATCGAGCGCGCCGAACGGTTCGTCCATCAATAACACTTCCGGATCGGCCGCCAGCGCCCTCGCTACGCCAATGCGCTGCTGTTGCCCGCCGGAAAGCTGATGCGGATAGCGATCGGCCAGCGCCGGGTCCAGGCCGACATGGCGGAACCCTTGCTCAATGCGCTCATTGATATCGCGCACCTTCAGCATTTTCAGGGGTTCTGCCAGCGTGCGCTTCAGACGATGGCGCGGATGCAGCGAAGCATAGGGGTCCTGAAAGACCATCTGTACATCCTGGCGTAGCTGTCCGGTAAAGGGTTTACCGGGCGTAGCCTGATGGCCAGCCAGCGTCATCGTGCCCTGCCAGCTTGGGTTCAGGCCAGCCATAACCCACAGCAGCGATGATTTGCCGCAGCCGGAAGGGCCTACCAGCCCGAAGCACTCACCGGCCGTGACCTGAAGTGACACATCGTGCACCACGGTCCGTTGTTCATAGCCCTGGCGGTGCGCGACGCTAAGATTTTGTAAATCAATCATGCTCACGGTAAGCCTCCAGCGCGGCGCGATCCAACGTTGGCAGCAATGTCCCTTGGGTAGCCTTACTCGGGCGGCAGGACCATAGCGTACGCGTATAGGGATGCGTAGCCTGCGGCAGATTAGCGGCGGGTAGGGTATCCAGAATGTTGCCCTGATACATCACCATCACACGCTCACAATGTTCCGAAACCTGCTGCAAATCGTGGCTGATCAGCAGCAGTCCCATATTCCTTTGTTCTACCAGCCGACGGATCAGCGCCAGTACCTGATCGCGCATGGCGTGATCCAGTGCGGACGTTGGCTCGTCGGCGATCAGAAATTGCGGATCGGCAATGAGCGCAATGGCCAGCATCACGCGCTGGCCCATACCGCCGGAAAGCTGATGGGGGTAGCGCTGCATCAGTTGTGCAGGCTGCGGCAGGCCTACCGCATCCAGCATCTCACAAACTTTCTCTTTGATCTCGGCGCGGCTGAGGCGAGCGTGCAGCTTTAGCGGCTCCGCCACCTGCCAGCCGATGGTGCGCATCGGATTCAGGGCATATTTCGGATCCTGCATCACCATAGCCAGCTTGCTGCCGCGTAGCTGGCTCCAGCGGCTTTCGCTCAGCGTCAGCGCGTTTTCACCCGCCACGCTAAGGGTTGAAGCCTCTAAGTGCAGGGCAGGAGAGAGCAGGCCCATCAGGCTGCGTGCGGTCAACGATTTGCCGGAGCCGGATTCACCTACCAGCGCCACGCGCTCGCGGCCCAGCGTAAAGCTAATGTCTTTAACCAGCGCCACCCCGGCAGCGCTGCTTATTGTGAGATTTTCCGCCACAACCAGCGGGGTTGAATCAGTCGGCATTTCGGGTATCCAGTCGGTCACGCAGGCCATCGCCCGTCAGGTTAAAAGCCAGGCTGGCAAACAGGATCGCACCGCCCGGCGCGGCGGCTACCCACCACTGGTCAAAGATGACCTTGCTGCCTTCAGCCACCATTGAGCCCCATTCGGCCGTTGGCGGCTGTACGCCCATGCCCAGAAAGCCGAGGCCGGCGGCGGACAGGATAATCCCGCCCAGGCTCAGCGCCGCGCGCACGACGGCGCTGGGCAGGCAGAGCGGCAAAATATGGCCGAACATCAGGCGCAGGCCGTTAATGCCCTGCATTCTGGCGGCAGCGAGGTAATCACTGCGGCGCAGCGCCAGCGTTTCGGCGCGAGCCTGGCGAGCAAAAGGCGGCCAGCTGGTCAGCGCCAGCGCCAGCGCACCGTTAAGCAGGCCCGGGCCAAGCATGGCTACCAGCGCCAGAGCAATCACCAGGTTAGGCAGCGAAAGGAAAATATCGGTAATGCGCATCAGCACGCGTTCTGTCCAGCCACCCAGATAGCCCGCACAAATGCCTACCAGCATCCCGACCGGGATAGTTAACAGCAGGATGAGCGAGACCAGCAGCAGCGTGGGGCGAGAGCCATAAATCACGCGGGAAAGCAGATCGCGGCCAAACCCATCGGTACCCAGCCAGTGCGCGGAGGAAGGCGGCAGCAGGCGCGCTGAAATAATCTGCGCATTAGGATCGAAAGGTGCCAGCAGTGGCGCAAACAGCGCGGCCAGCAGCAGGATAGCCACCAGCGTCCCGCCGATAGCCAATGATGTGACGCGTGGACGGCGGCGGCGCGGCGCAGCAACTTCAATATCGGAAAGATTTTGCGTCATCGTGTTCTCGGATCGGTGAGATAGGTTAACGCATCCGCCAGCGCGTTCAGCATAATGAAGCAGCCGCCAATCAACAGCGTAGAGCCGAGGATAGCTGGCGTATCGGACGCAAACAGGGCAGTAGTCATATAGCGACCAACGCCGGGCCACGCGAAGACGGTTTCAGTCAGCACCGATCCCTCCAGCAGCGTGGCATATGAGAGCGCCAGTACGGTAATAAGGGTACCGCGCACGTTAGGAAAAACGTGCAGTAATAGAATACGACCACGGCTGGCGCCTTTTGCTCTTGCCAGCGTGACGTACTCTTTACTGCTCTCTTCCAGCAGCGCAGCGCGCAGCAGACGAGTAATACCCGCCATCGCCAGCAGGCCTAATACCACTACCGGCAGCCACAGGTGCGCAATGGCGTTGCGGAACATTTCAGGATCGCCGGAGAGCCAGCTGTCGATCAGCACCAGGCCGGTTTTAGGCTCCAGCGTATAGATCCAGATATCATCCAGGCGACCAGGCCCGGCTGACCAGTGCAGCACGGCGTAAAACAGCAGCAGGCCGAGCAGGCCCAGCCAGAACACCGGTACGGAATAGCCGAGCAGCGAAATCAGACGAGCCAGATTGTCCACCAGGCTGCCCGGTTTCCAGGCCGCAATCAGCGCCAGCACAATGCCGAAAAACGCACCAAAAATCATGGCACAGGTAGCCAGCTCAATGGTGGCCGGAAACGTGCGCAGGAGATCGCTGGCCACGGGAGAATTCGTCAGGCGTGAAATGCCCAGGTCACCGTGCGCCAGATGGGTCAGATAATGCCAGAACTGCATCAGCAGCGGCTGATCAAGCCCCAGCTCCTGTCGAACCTGCGCGTAGGTTGATTCGCTGGCGTGATCGCCGGCAATCTGCAACACGGGATCGACTGGCGACAGGTGCGAAAGCGTAAAGGTGAAGGCGAGCAGACCGAGCAGGGTTACCGCCAGCGAAACCAGGCCGGTCGCCAGACGGCCACCGCGTAGCCAGAACAGCCGGGCGGACCCGGCTTCAGCGGTAAAACGCGCCATTACTTACTAACCTGGCTGTAGTAGACCATATCCGGGTTAATACCCTGCACATAACCTTTAAGGTTGGCGCGCAACGCAATCAGATTGCGTGCCTGCAGACCAATGACGTAAGGCGAGTTTTTCTGCACTTCACGCTGCATATTTTCATACAGTTTGATGCGCTTTTGCTTGTCGCTTTCCGCCGTGGCGGCCAGCGTCTGCTTGTTCAGCTCGGGGATATGCCAGTTAGAGCGCCAGGCCAGGGTTTTGCTGCCGTCTTCCGGGTTATAGGCAAAGGCGGAGGCGTTGGTGTTAGGATCGAAATAATCTGCGCCCCATGCGTTCAGGGTAGCTTCGTACTGATGCGCCTTCACGGCCGTCGCGACTTCGGTGCTGATGCCTGGAATGAGCTGAACCTTCACGCCACCGCGTGCAAAGCTTGCCTGCAATGCCTGAGCAATATCCAGGTAAGGCGGCTGGTTGCTGACGCTCAGTTTAAAGGTGACATTTTTCAGGCCCGCTTTCGCCAGGATCGCTTTCGCTTTTTCCGGATCGAAAGTGTAAGGGTTATCGTTCAGCGCGCCCAAAAAGCCCTGCGGCAGGAACGACTGATGCACCTGGAACTGTCCTTTTAACAGGTCATCCGCGATACCTTTATAATCAAACAGGTAGCGAGAAGCTTCCCAGAATGCCGGGTTTTTCAGCGCCGGACTGGCGTCGATATTAAACTGCATGTAATAGAGCGAGGCCATTGGCACCGCCATCGGCTTCACGTCCGTTTTGCCTTTAAGCGACGCCATCTGATCCGCGCCCAGGTTACGGGCGATATCCGCATCGCCCTGCTCCAACAGCAGACGACGAGCGGCCGGTTCCGGCACGTTTTTAATCAGCACGTTTTTCAGTTTTGGCGCGCCTGCTGGCGAAGAAGCATTCGCGGAAAGCAGCAGCACTTCATGCGGAATATATTTACGGATCTGATAAGGGCCGCTGCCTGCGGAGTGCGCTATCAGCCAGCTGTTGCCGAAGTCATTTTTTTGCGCATTAGCCATCACCGTTTTTTCATCCACAATAGACGAAACCGGCGCGGCAAGCAGGCTGAGCACGTAGGTCGGGCTGACGTCAGCCGTCCAGCTAATCTGCACGTGACTGTCGTCGATCTTCTTCAGATGCGAATCCACGTTCTCTTTGGTCCAACCCAGCTGGGTCAGGATGAAAGAGGGATCCAGGTTAAGCTTGACCACGCGTCCCAGAGAAAAGATGACATCTTCCGCACGCAGCGGATTGCCGGAAGCGAACTTCGCGCCGTCACGTAAGGTAAACGTCAGGCTGCGGTTATCGCTGCCCGGCTGCCACGAGCTGGCCAGCGTGGGCTGCAGGTCAACAGGATTTTGCGGATCTGGCTGGACCAGACGCTGATAGAGATTGGTAAACGCCTGTACTGAGGTCAGTTCAAAGCCTTGTGCAGGATCGAAGCTGTTAGCATCATCAATAGACTGCGCAATAACCAGCGTATCCGGCGGCGTAGCGGCCTGTGCCGCAAAAGAACCTGCCAGCGCGACGGCAATGGCGGGAAGCAGAAGTTTCATGACGTTTCCTTACCCTGTTTTAATTTGTTGGCGAGTGTAGATTACCTGCATACCGGATAAATAGTAGATTATCGGCTATCGATATGCGAAATAGTTATAAGTAAAACCTATTGGTTATAAACACTAACCATTTTTAGCGCAGGAAAGCGGCCCACAGCCAGGGCGCAACACCAAGAAAGTTATTCAGCATGTGCAGGGCCACGGGCAGCTTCAGGCCGTTGGAGTGAAAACGGGCCAGGCAAAGCAGGAGAGAAAGGGCGGTAAGCGCTATCAGCGTGAGCAAATGAACATATTGCGTGTGCAGGCCAGCAAAGATCAGCGAAGTGAGCAGCGCGCAGG
>DOOK01000456.1 GCA_003512805.1 Erwinia sp.
ATCCCACTTTCTATCGCTTGTTCGACCATGCTGGCATGGATCATCCTCTCCGCGCCCATTGCTTATCCGGCCGTGCTGACATGGCGCACCTTACTGCTGTGCATCAGCCCGCCCGGCCAGCCTGAAAAACCCCGCCGTACCATGGTTCATCTGGGCAGATAATGAATTATCAATTCCTCACTTCTTCCGGAGAACAGGCAATCTCACCGCCATTTCTGGATGTATTCAATGCATCGCAGATTTTATGTTAACCTGCGGATGGGTCTGTAAATAATAATGGAGATTAAAATGCGGATTAACGTCTTGCTGGGGCTTTCTGTCGCGGCGGTGCTGCTGACGGGTTGTAGCAGCTCTACCCAACTGAGTTCAGCAGGTGAACGCGTCACCTTCACCGACCAACAACCGGCAAGTAACTGTCAGCTGCTGGGCAATCTGACCGGTTCGCAAAGCAACTGGTTGAGCGGTGCAGGCGGCGGCGAAAGCAGCTCACTGCGCGGCGCGGCGAACGATTTACGTAATCGCGCGGCGGCAATGGGCGGCAATGTGATTTACGGCGCAACCAGCCCAACGCAGAACATCTGGTCAAGCTTCGCGCCGCTGGATAGCAAGATGAGCGGTCAGGTTTATAAATGTCCCTGAGGCGTTAGCAGAACGGATTACACGGACAGGAGAAGATCATCGCTTCTCCTGTTTTTTTCTACTGCTGGCGCAGCTGTAAATCAAGCGGCGTTTTGCTTGGCTCGCCGCCAATCTCCCTTGCCAGCTTCGGTACCATATAGCCCGAAACCTGACCGAGCAGTTCCCGCATAATTTTCCTCGCCTGCTCGTCGGAAACATAGAAATGTGCCGCGCCCTGTACTTTATCCAGCACGTGCAGATAATAGGGCAGGATCCCGGCGTCAAACAGGGCATTGCTCAGCGCGGCCAGCGTAGCGGCACTGTCATTGATGCCTCGCAGCAGCACGCTCTGGTTCAGCAGCGTTACGCCCGCCCGCTTCAGCTGGCGCATGGCTTCCCGCAGGTCATCGTCAATCTCTTGCGCATGGTTGATATGCGTCACCATCAGCGTTTGCAGCCTGGACTCAGCTAGCCGCTGACAAAGCGCTGCGGTAATACGAGCAGGGATGACCACCGGCAAACGACTGTGAATACGCAGCCTTTTTATATGGGGGATCTGCTCCAGCTCGGTCATTAACCACGCCAGTTCGCTGTCTTTCGCCATCAGCGGATCGCCCCCGGAGAAAATTATTTCATCCAGTTGCGGCTGCTGTCGGATATACTCCAGCGCCTGCTGCCAGTTGCGCTTGTTGCCCTGATTATCCGAATAGGGAAAATGACGGCGGAAGCAGTAACGACAGTTGACGGCGCAGCCGCCTTTCACCAACAGCAGCGCGCGATTATGATATTTATGTAACAGACCCGGCACTACGCTGCTTTGCTCGTCGAGCGGATCGGTACTGTAACCTGGCGCATCGATAAACTCCTGGCTTTGGGTGATCACCTGGAGCAGCAGGGGATCCTGCGGATCGCCCTTTTGCATTCTTGCCGCAAAAGCGCGGGGAACGCGCAGAGCAAAAAGACGGCGCGCGTTGGCGCCGCCCCGAAGCTCAGGATGTGAATCAAGGCCTAAAAGCTGTAATAATTCATCAGGGTCGGTGATTACATCTGCAAGTTGATGCAACCATTCTTCTCGCGAAGGGGTATTTAGGGTTACAATGTGTGCCATTTTTTTGGCTAAGTACCAGTATTAAATTGTAGAGGGCCTTTATGGCGACTTATTCTAGCAACGATTTCCGTCCCGGTCTTAAAATCATGTTCGAAGGCGAACCTTACGCCGTCGAATCCAGCGAGTTCGTTAAACCAGGTAAAGGCCAGGCGTTTGCACGTGTGAAAATGCGTCGCCTGCTGACCGGTACTCGCGTTGAGAAAACCTTTAAGTCTACCGACTCCGCCGAAGGCGCAGACGTGGTGGATACCAACCTGAACTACCTGTACAACGACGGCGAGTTCTATCACTTTATGCACCCGGAAACCTTCGAACAGCACCCTGTTGAAGAGAAAACCGTTGGCGACGCGGCAAAATGGCTGCTGGACAACGCAGAGTGTATCGTGACGCTGTGGAACGGCAAACCGATTCAGGTTCTGCCACCAAACTTCGTTGAGCTGGAGATTGTTGATACCGATCCAGGCCTGAAAGGCGATACCGCCGGTACCGGCGGCAAGCCAGCCAAACTGTCTACTGGCGCGGTAGTGAAAGTGCCTCTGTTCGTTCAGATTGGCGAAGTGATTAAGGTAGATACCCGTTCGGGTGAATACGTTTCTCGCGTAAAATAAGTGGTATGGGCCTGCCTGCGCAGGCCCTTATTCTTATAATGAGTCTGCTTTATGAACCGCCTCTTTTTTATTGCGGTTACGCTGTTAATGGCCTGCGCGCCCGTCATACTTTTCACGGCTTTGACCAAAACGTCCGGCATCCTGGCGGCGTCATCCCACACGCGGCCCGCTGAGCCTTCATCTTCCTTTCCGCCTCGCCAGACGCATTCGCGAAATTACGACTATGCTTAACTCGCTGTACTTTACTTCTGATAAAAAGGAACTGGTTATGCTAAAGAAAAGTATTGTCGCGATCTTTTCCGTTCTGGTGCTCTCTTCTGCGCTTACCGCCTGTAATACCACGCGTGGGGTAGGCGAAGACGTGTCCGCAGGTGGGCGAGCGATCCAGCGAAGCGCTCAATAAAAGAGAGGCCGGTGTGTAGACACCGGCCTTCTTGTTTCCTGCTTTACGCTAATCCTGCTTTACCCAAATCAGCTTGTTAACGTCAAAACCAGCCTGACGCGCTTTCGCCGTCAGCTCTTCTTTTACTTTGTCGTCGAGCTGCGGTGTACGCGATAAAATCCACAGATAGTTTCTGTTTGGCCCGCAGACCAGCGCGTGCTGGTAATCTTTATCCAACGCGATCACGTTATAACCGCCATAAAAAGGCCCGAAGAAGGAGACTTTCAGCGCCGCCTGGCTTGGTGAGCCGGTGAAGTAGGCTTTGCCGATGCTTTCCTGCCAGCGCTGTTTTTTGACGTTAAAGCCGCGGTTGACCACTTTCAGGCCGCCGTCGTCACGCTTGCTGTAGGTAGCGGTCACGTGATCCAGACCGCGCTCAAAGCGGTGGTCCAGACGGGCGATTTCATACCAGCTGCCCAGATAAAGGTCGGCGTTAAAGCCTTCTATGGGCGTCACGCCTTTCGGCGGGGTTGTCGTGCAGGCCACGGAGAGAAGGGCACCGGCGCCTGCGGCCAGCATTTTCCAGAGAGACATAAGCGATTCCTTTGCGTTTGAACCGCTTAAGTATAGGCGCATTTTGCGCAGGCGGCTCGAAGCCGCCCGGGACTCAAAGCGTCAGCACGCCAATAGCGGTGACAATGCTCAGGATGGCGGCCAGGCCATAGAAGAGCCATTGACCGGCAGGAAGGTGGATCTTCAGGTCATGCGTCATATGGTGCAGTCGGTGCACCGCGCACCAGAGCGGCAGGACGATAGCCAGAAAAAGAAATAGGCGGCCCGGCCAGCTTTGTGCAAAGCCAAGAATGCGTTCAAAGCTGAAGGCCGACGAGGGGGAAAGCCCCAGCGGCATCAGGATACCCGCCAGCAGCACGACTACGGGCGACACCAACGCGGCCCACATGCCACCTGCACCAAAAAGCCCCCAGAACAGCGGCTCGTCAGAACGATTTTTGTTTTTCATTATCCCTCCTGCACCAGCAGAACAGCGGCCAGAATGGCGATGCTAATCAGCACCATTGCAACCCAAAGGCCTTTTACAATCGGGCCGGATGGCAGCTTTTTGTCGCCGATAATAATAATCGATGCCTTGGGGGCCAGCTCAAACCAGGTTTTGCTGTGCAACAGCGCGGCCGCGAGGGCAATCAGGTTTAGCAGCAACAGGATGGGA
>DOOK01000455.1:0-5267 GCA_003512805.1 Erwinia sp.
TCCCGGCAGCGTTCGTCCAGCTTCCAGCTGTGGCTCAGCTGGCGGCAAAAACTTTCCGCCAGCGCGCGCACGCGTTCCGCCTGATCGAGATCAATCGCGAAACGACGCTGAACGTTATGCAAGGTACGACTGCGGATATCGCGATCGACCGGCAGCTTCAGCATACCGTATACCAGGCCTTCACGTAGCGCGCCGCCAGCCAGCGTCATGCTGCTGATATTCAACTCGGTAAAAATGGCGATCAAAATGGAAAGGCCGCTGGGGAAAACCAGCGCGCGCTCCAGCGTCAGCCCTTCGATTTCCAGCTCTTCCAGCTTGCCGCACTGAATGGCGCGCTGTTTCAGCTGCTGGAGCTTAGCAAGCGTAATGCGCTCGTCCATTCCCTGCGCCATCATGATTTCCTGCAGCGCCTGAACGGTGCCGGATGCGCCCACGCAAATTTCCCAACCCTGCTCGCGCAGTTTCGGGGCAACAGGGCGGATCATTTCGCTTGCCGCCTGTT
This sequence comes from Erwinia sp., assembly GCA_003512805.1. Taxonomy (GTDB): domain Bacteria; phylum Pseudomonadota; class Gammaproteobacteria; order Enterobacterales; family Enterobacteriaceae; genus Erwinia. Next base: position 503 of record DOOK01000455.1, read on the forward strand.
CCGCCGCGTCGAAATTATGCTTGCCGAGGTGGCGATCGCCGAAATAGCGCTCCAGCCAGGTCACGCAACCCATCGGCAGGCTGAACAGGGCAACCGGCTGTGCGCCGCTGCCGGTCACCAGCTCGGTGCTGCCACCGCCGATATCGACCACCAGGCGTTTATCAGAGCCGCCGGTAGTGTGCGCCACGCCCTGATAAATCAGGCTGGCTTCTTCTTCACCGCTGATCACATTAATAGCACAGCCCAGGATATCCTGCGCTTTGTACAGAAATGTGCCCGCATTGGCGGCCAGCCGCAAGGTTGCCGTGGCGACCACGCGGATTTGCGCTGCCGGAATATCCTGCAGCTGCTCCGAAAACAGCGCCAGACATGCCCAGCCGCGCGCCATTGCTTCGTCAGAAAGACGGCTCTCGCTGTCCAGGCCGGCAGCCAGACGGACTTTGCGTTTGATGCGCGCAACGGTCTGGATACTGCCAGCCACCTCGCGCACCACCAGCATATGAAAGCTGTTAGATCCTAAATCTATTGCAGCATAAAGCGATGAGGCGCTGGGCATGGCATTAACCTGAACGTTTGCGGTTATTATTGCGCGGTGGGCCATTACGGCGCGGTCCGCCACTGCGGCGCGGGCCACTCCCCGTGCGGCTACGCGTCAGACGCTTGGGCGGCGGCAGATCGGTCATCAGCGCGTCGCTGTTGTAACGGCTTACGGTAATACTGTGGCCGATATACTCTTCAATCGCCGGCAGGTTCAGCGCATATTCTTCACAGGCCAGGCTGATGGAATGCCCGTTAGCCCCCGCGCGTCCGGTACGGCCAATGCGATGCACGTAGTCTTCCCGATCGTCAGGCAAATCGTAGTTAAAGACGTGCGTTACGGCAGGAATATGCAGCCCGCGTGCCGCCACATCGGTCGCTACCAGAATGTCCACATCGCCTTTGGTAAAGTCATCCAGGATACGCAGACGTTTTTTCTGCGCCACATCGCCGGTCAGCAGGCCGACGCGGTGACCATCAGCGGCCAGATGACCCCAGATATCTTCACAACGGTGTTTGGTGTTGGCGAAAATAATGGCGCGATCCGGCCACTCTTCTTCCAGCAGGGTTTGCAGAAGACGCATTTTTTCTTCATTAGAAGGATAAAAAAGTTCTTCTTTAATGCGGTGCCCGGTTTTCTGCTCCGGTTCGACTTCCACATATTCAGCGTTGTTCATGTTTTCGAACGCCAGCTCGCGTACGCGGAAGGAAAGGGTGGCGGAAAAGAGCATGTTTAAACGCTGGTTTGCCGCAGGCATACGGCGGAACAGCCAGCGAATATCTTTAATAAAGCCCAGATCGAACATCCGGTCGGCTTCATCCAGTACCACGACCTGGATCGCGCCCAGGTTAACATGATTCTGTTTAGCGTAATCGATCAGTCTGCCGGTGGTGCCGATCAGAATATCAACGCCGCTTTCCAGCACTTTCAGCTGTTTATCGTAGCCGTCACCGCCGTAAGCCAGCCCCAGCTTCAGGCCGGTCACCTGCGTGAGTGGCTCTGCATCAGCGTGGATTTGTACGGCCAGTTCGCGAGTCGGTGCCAGGATCAGCGCACGCGGCTGATTGACCTGACGGCCCTCCGGCGCAGGGTGAGAAAGAAGATGATGAAACGTTGACGTTAAAAACGCCATCGTTTTCCCGGTACCGGTTTGCGCCTGTCCCGCTACATCACGCCCGTTAAGGGTGAAAGGCAATGCCAACGCCTGTATAGGCGTGCAGTGATGAAACCCTTTATTTTCAAGGGCTTCAATGACCTGAGGGTGCAGGGCGAAGTCGGAAAACTTCTGTTCGGTTAAGTGTGTTTTGCTCATAGTGTGGTAGAATATCAGCTTACTATTGCTTTACGAAAGCGTATCCGGTGAAATAAAGTCAACCTAAGTTGGCAGATTTTACGCCAGGCAGCCAGGCATAATCTTTTGGAGTAAGACATGAGCAGCGATAAAATTGTCCACCTGACCGATGACAGCTTTGAAACCGACGTCCTGAAGGCAGAAGGCTTGACGCTGGTCGACTTCTGGGCAGAGTGGTGCGGTCCGTGCAAAATGATCGCCCCGATCCTTGACGAAGTTGCCGAAGAATACGACGGCAAGCTAACCATCGCCAAACTGAATATCGACGAAAACCCGGGCACTGCGCCGAAATATGGGATCCGCGGTATTCCTACTTTGCTGCTGTTTAAAGACGGCGAAGTGGCGGCGACGAAAGTGGGCGCACTTTCTAAAGGGCAGCTGAAAGAGTTTCTGAACGCGAACCTGGGCTAACCCGCCCAGCTGCGGTGGGCCATGCGCGCCCACCGCAGGCACACGCCTGTTCCCCTTTAAAGTTTTCTCTCTGTCCCGTTCATATTTTTAGCTCATCGCTAGACGTTTGCCATTGAGCGTGCTAACTTACTTTTACTGCATTACGCACTTACCTGTAGTTTGAATCTAATATTTACTCCTTGTTGAACACTGTTTTCCTCTGAATGTAACGAATGTTCAGCAATCTGACGGTTAGTATCCAGAATTTCCGGCACCTTGTCCTTACCGTCTCCCCGTATCGGATCCGCGTATTCCTGCACGCGATGGTCGGGAGTCTGACAAGAAAGCCATTAACAGGCATGGATTTTTCGCCATACCATTTGACGACAAACATTTCGAGATTTACCCCGAGTTTAAGAACCCACCATTATGAATCTTACCGAATTAAAAAATACGCCGGTTTCTGACCTGATAACTCTCGGCGAAAATATGGGGCTGGAAAACCTGGCGCGCATGCGCAAACAGGACATTATCTTCGCCATCCTTAAACAACACGCGAAAAGCGGCGAAGATATCTTCGGCGACGGCGTACTGGAGATATTGCAGGATGGATTTGGTTTCCTCCGCTCTGGAGACAGCTCCTACCTCGCCGGTCCCGATGACATCTATGTATCCCCCAGCCAAATTCGCCGCTTTAACCTCCGCACTGGTGACACCATCTCCGGCAAGATCCGTCCGCCGAAAGAAGGCGAGCGCTATTTTGCCCTGCTGAAGGTTAATGAAGTTAACTATGACAAACCGGAAAATGCCCGTAGCAAAATCCTGTTTGAAAACTTAACGCCACTGCACGCTAATTCGCGTCTGCGCATGGAGCGCGGTAATGGTTCTACTGAAGACTTAACCGCACGCGTGCTGGATCTGGCTTCGCCAATCGGTCGCGGTCAGCGTGGTCTGATCGTGGCACCGCCGAAAGCGGGTAAAACCATGCTGCTGCAGAACATCGCGCAGAGCATCGCCTACAACCACCCTGACTGTGTGCTGATGGTGCTGCTGATTGACGAACGTCCGGAAGAAGTTACCGAGATGCAGCGTCTGGTGAAAGGCGAAGTTATCGCTTCTACCTTCGATGAGCCGGCCTCCCGCCACGTGCAGGTTGCTGAAATGGTGATCGAGAAGGCCAAGCGTCTGGTTGAGCATAAAAAGGATGTCATTATCCTGCTGGACTCCATCACGCGTCTGGCTCGTGCCTACAACACCGTGGTTCCGGCTTCCGGTAAAGTCCTGACCGGTGGTGTGGATGCGAATGCCCTACACCGTCCAAAACGCTTCTTCGGCGCCGCGCGTAACGTGGAAGAGGGCGGCAGCCTGACTATTATCGCTACCGCACTGGTCGATACCGGTTCGAAGATGGATGAAGTCATCTACGAAGAATTTAAAGGTACGGGCAACATGGAACTGCATCTGGCGCGTAAAATTGCCGAGAAGCGTGTTTTCCCTGCTATCGATTACAATCGTTCCGGTACGCGTAAAGAAGAGCTGCTGACCAGTTCTGAAGAACTGCAGAAGATGTGGATCCTGCGCAAAATCATCCACCCAATGGGTGAGATCGACGCAATGGAATTCCTTATCAACAAGCTGGCGATGACCAAAACTAACGATGAATTCTTCGACATGATGAAGCGTTCGTAAATCGGCTGGTCTGCTGGAAAGAGAGGGTTGAGCGATCAACCCTCTCTTTTTTTGGGCTGTTTTTGTACGAAACCCCAGCAGAGGCCGGAAAAAGAAGAAAACTCGGGGAACGCCGCGCTCAGACGTGGCGTTTTTCGTTTATGGGCTATACGATGTTGCCACTGGAGAATTAAATTAAAGGTGCAATGGGCAGGAAATCGGGCGGTCAGGCTGAATTTCCCCCGAGGCACAATGGACATCAGAATCCGACAGCGAGTTATGGCACAGAAATTGCTATAACACTGGGATTCTTAGCAGAGAGCTGGTTAATGTGAATTTACTCAATATGAGTACGGAGCTTGCTTTAATATTTTTGTTTTCGCTGGTGTTTCTGTTCTTCGCCCGTAAAGCAGCCAAGAAAGTGGGGCTTGTGGACAAGCCCAACTACCGCAAACGTCACCAGGGCGTGATTCCTCTGGTTGGCGGCATCTCTGTTTTCGCCGGCATCTGTTTTGGTTTCGCCGTAACCGATTACTATATTCCCCATAGCCTGCTTTATCTGAGCTGTGCAGGCTTGCTGGTGCTGGTCGGGGCACTTGATGACCGCTTTGATATCAGCGTGAAGATACGCGCCTGCGTTCAGGCAGGTATCGCCGTGGTGATGATGACCATAGGCAAACTCTATCTGCTCAGCCTGGGCTTTATTTTTGGCCCCTGGGAACTGATCGTCGGGCCTTTCGGCTACGTGCTGACGCTGTTTGCGGTGTGGGCCGCCATCAACGCTTTTAACATGGTAGACGGTATCGATGGCCTGCTGC
>DOOK01000455.1:5394-8221 GCA_003512805.1 Erwinia sp.
TGGCCTGCTGGGCGGGCTTTCCTGCGTTACCTTTCTGGCGATGGGCATCATTCTGTTCGCTGATGGTCAGCAAAGTCTGGCGATGTGGTGCTTTGCCATGATCGCCGCCATTATCCCCTATATCCTGCTTAATCTTGGCGTATTCGGCCGACGTTATAAGGTTTTTATGGGCGATGCGGGCAGCACGCTGATCGGCTTTACCATTATCTGGATCCTGCTTGAAGCGACCCAGGGACAAAGCCATCCCGTTACGCCGGTTACGGCCCTGTGGCTGATCGCTATTCCGCTAATGGATATGATCGCCATTATGTATCGCCGTCTCAGCAAGGGCATGAGCCCGTTTTCGGCCGACCGCCAGCACATTCACCATTTGATCATGCGCGCTGGCTTCACTTCGCGGCAGGCCTGCTTTCTGATCACGCTGGCGGCCGCGCTGCTGGCCGGCGTGGGCGTGCTGGGCGAATCGCTCAGCTTTGTGCCGGACTGGCTGATGCTGGTGCTGTTTTTGCTGGCGTTTATGCTGTACGGCTACTGTATCAAACGTGCGTGGCGCGTGGCGCGAATGCTGAAAAGAGTTAAAAGAAGGCTGCGCAAAGCCCGCTAGAGTCGTTTTGGACCTCTTTACCCTGGACAAGGAATATCATGTATGACGCATCCTGACGTTGCAGAGAACGAGCTGGATATTCGCGGGCTGTGCGGCGCGCTATGGCGAGGAAAGCGGTGGATTGTCGGCAGCGCGCTGCTTTTTGCCCTGATGGCCTGGCTCTGTTCGCTGCTGATCACGCCAAAATGGAGCACCACAGCGGTTACCGATCGTCCCACCGTCAATATGCTGGGAAATTACTATTCGCAGCAGCTGTTTTTAAACAGTCTGGACAGCCGTACCAGCAGTACACCTGTTGCCGCGCCCGCTATTGCGGATGAAGCGTATCAGGAATTTGTGATGCAGCTTGCGTCATACGATACGCGTCGCGAGTTTTGGCTGCAAAGCCGCTATTACAAACAGCGGCAGAGCGGACAGGCCCGCGACGACGCTGCCCTGCTTGACGAGCTGATTGCCAATATTCAATACCAGCCGGGCGACGCGGCAAAAAGCCTGAACGACAGCGTCAGGCTGATTGCGGAAACCGCACCAGCGGCCAACACGCTGCTGCGTGAGTATGTCGCTTTCGCCGGTAAGCGCGCCGCACAGCATCTGAACGCCGAGCTGGTGGGGGGCTGGGCTGCTCGTGCTCAGCAGCTAAAAGCACAGGTACAGCGACAGGAAGCGGTAGCAAAAGCTATTTACGACCGTCAGATCAATAGCGTGCAGCAGGCGCTGAAAATTGCCCAACAGCAGGGCTTCGAGCAGGCGAAGACCAGTACCCCTTCCGAACAGCTGCCCGACTCCGAGCTTTTTTTGCTGGGGCGCTCCCTGTTACAGGCCCGGTTAGAGAACCTGCAGGCCAGCGGGCCGACCTACGATCTGGACTATGATCAAAACAGAGCCATGCTGAGCACGCTGAGCGCCGGGCCAAAGCCGGACAACGCTTTCCAGACCTGGCGCTATCTGCGCACGCCGGAAGAGCCGGTGAAGCGCGACAGCCCTCGCCGCCTGTTTATGATGATCATGTGGGGTGCCGTGGGCGCGCTGGTTGGTGCGGGTACCGCTTTGATTCGCCGACGTCGCGGTTAAGCGCCGATTTATAGTTACCTGACAGACGAAGGAAAGAGAACAACAGTGAAAGTATTAACTGTTTTTGGCACGCGCCCGGAAGCGATCAAAATGGCTCCGCTGGTTCATGCACTTGCCCAGGATGGCGAGATAGACGCGCGTCTGTGCGTGACCGCCCAGCATCGTGAGATGCTGGATCAGGTACTGCAGCTGTTTGCTATCGTTCCCGATTATGATTTGAATATCATGCGGCCCGGCCAGGGACTGACGGAAATCACCAGCCGTATACTGGAAGGGCTGAAAAGCGTGTTTGCAGAGTTCAGGCCGGATGTGGTGCTGGTACACGGCGACACCACTACGACGTTCGCAGCCAGTCTGGCGGCTTTTTATCACCAAATTCCGGTTGGACACGTTGAGGCCGGGCTGCGGACGGGCGACCTTTACTCGCCGTGGCCGGAAGAGGCTAACCGCACGCTGACCGGCCATCTGGCGACCTGGCACTTCCCGCCGACCGAAACGGCGCGGCAAAATCTGCTGCGCGAAAACCTGCCCGCAGCACGCATGTTTGTGACCGGCAACACGGTGATCGACGCGCTGTTTTGGGTACGCGATCGCGTTTTAAGCGACGAGCAGCTGCGCAACAGCCTGGCGACACGCTACCCCTTCCTGGCTGCGGATAAAAAACTGATTTTGGTAACGGGCCACCGTCGGGAAAGTTTCGGTGACGGTTTTGAGCGCATTTGCAGCGCGCTGGCAGACATTGCCCGCCGTCATCCGGAGGCGCAGATTGTTTATCCTGTGCACCTTAACCCTAACGTCAGCGAGCCGGTCAACCGCATCCTTAGTGATATCGACAATGTGGTACTGATCGAGCCGCAGGAATATCTGCCGTTCGTCTGGCTGATGGACCGGGCCTGGCTGATCCTGACCGATTCCGGCGGCATTCAGGAAGAAGCGCCCTCGCTGGGGAAACCGGTGCTGGTAATGCGCGATACGACCGAACGTCCGGAAGCCGTCGATGCCGGGACCGTCAGGTTAGTCGGCACTGATACACAAAAAATCGTTCGTGAAGTCACGCGCCTGCTGACGGACGAAGAAGCTTACCAATCAATGAGCCGCGCCCATAATCCTTATGGCGACGGTCTGGCCTGTGAACGCATCGTGCAGGCCCTT
>DOOK01000111.1:0-1747 GCA_003512805.1 Erwinia sp.
TCACGAACGCGCCTGGGATCCGCTGCTGATAGAAAGCAAAATCTTCCCCTATCGGACTGGCTTCAATGGTGCGTGCTTCCAGGCCGCTGGCGCTGGCCTGCCGGAGAGCAAAAGCGGCCCAGTCGGCATCGTTGCAGACGGAAGGCGGCCCAGGCTGCCAGTCCAGCGTGATCTCTGCCGTAAAGGCAACGCCGAGTCCATCAAGCAGCTGGCGCATCCGCTGCTCAAGCAGGCGGCGGCTCTCTGCGTTAAAAGTGCGTACTGTCCCTTCCAGCCATGCCGCTTCCGGGATCACGTTCCAGGTCGTACCGCTGTGGATCTGCGTAATGGAAATTACCGCATTTTGATCGGAAGGCAGATTACGGGCGATCAGCGTTTGCAGGGCGGTAACCAGCTGGCCGGCAATCACGATCGGATCGTTGCCCTGATGAGGACACGCCGCGTGCGTCCCTGTTCCTTTAATACTTATAGCGAACCGATCGACGCCTGCTGTCAGCGCGCCCGCTTTACATCCCACTACACCGACCGGCAGTCCCGGGTCGTTGTGCAGGCCGAAAATAACGCTGGCATCGTTCAGCGCGCCGCTTTCCAGCACGGCCGGTGCGCCCTGACCGGTTTCTTCCGCTGGTTGAAACAGCACGCGTACACTTCCGGCCAGCTGCGCCCGTTCTTGCTGGAGCAAAATTGCCGCGCCCAACGCCGCCGAAGCGTGAAAATCATGACCGCAGGCATGCATTACGCCAGACGTTTGCGAACGGAAAGCGAGATCGGTTTGCTCCTCAACAGGTAATGCATCGATATCGCCGCGAAGAACCACCAGTGGGCCGGGCTGGCTACCCCGAATTTCTGCCACCAGGCCGGTCAACAACGGCAGCGCCAGCACCGTAATATCATGCCTCGCCAGCTGCTCGCGCAGATAAGCCGTGGTAGCAAACTCCTGACCGGAAAGCTCCGGAAACTGATGCAAATGGTGGCGGACTTCGTTCAGATAGCGTGCAAATTGCGTCATAGCATTATCTCGTTTAGCCGACGATCCTGCAGAACAGGTCGACGATTTTTTATGTATGGCGTAGGGAGCTTCCCCTGGCTGGTAGTGCGCGGCACCGCAACCTGTTGTACGCCACTTCGCTTTAAAGACGTTCTGTTTAGCCAGGCAAATAGCCTTGCACTGGCCGATACGGCAAGGGTAATAGCCTTTGCAAATTCCTGAAGGTAATAGCTTTAGAGCGTATCAGCCTTCGGGAGAAGGCCAAATCTCGATCCCGGTAAAGCATGTGCAAAATCGATTATTAGAGACAGTTGAGCGAGTGATAACGCGGTATATCCGCTATGACAAGAGCAGGGTGTGTAAAAGGAGGGGCAGGCTGCAATGGCGAGGCCGGGTCTTTGAGCCGGCGCGACCGGCGGCGCTGGCCCACATCTGTTTAAGGGCTGGCGCCGTCAGTCAGGTTTTAAGGCGGTTAAAGCGGCCCGGTGTCATAGCCCGGTTTGTCATTAATGTTATACAGCGTGGCGGTAGCGGCAAGCACGGACTGCTCATCATGGCCGGGTTTGTGGGAATCCACATGGGTTATATGGTAGCCGACTGCGCCTGCGGCCAGCGCCTTTTGTACCAGTGCATCATGCAGGTCTTCGAGTGAGGTTGCCCAGCTGACTTCCGTTACGCCGAAGGGCGTCAGCAGGGCTTTTTCCCGGTGAGACAAGCCTGAACGAACCAAAACCGGCTCGGTCGATTTAGCAGAAAATA
>DOOK01000111.1:1861-4019 GCA_003512805.1 Erwinia sp.
GTTTAGCAGAAAATATAGAGAGCACATCCTGAACTAATGCTTTCATGGTCTCATTCCTCATTCATGTAAGCCGGCACGGCGACACATAGTGTTATGTGACTGAGTGACTTGTTAATAAAAAGTAAACCTGGAACCATAAAACGCCTTTCTGGCGCGCCGCTTTTAGCTATTGCTGCTACTTTGTGCCTGGAGAAAATTCTGCACACATCTGAAGGGGAAATACGCTAAGGTTTTTTCATTTGATTACATTTACAGGCACGTCAATCTGTTGGCACCACGCAGCAAAGCCCGCGGGCGATAGTCGGTTCGGGAGTGTTACCACGCTCTCAGAGCTGTGCTCAATGCTGCAGACAGGGCAACCTTCATCACCGTTGGCTCACCATCCTTCACCCGCATCCGCTTCAAATCTGGCAACAACCCAGGCCCTTCAGCTTTACGGCAATGCGATTCTTCCTGCGCACCAGGGAAAAATCAATTAGCGCCTGAAAATATTCCGCACGGGAAAATCCCGATTAATAAGCCTGAGTGATAAAGCTATTAATTATTCATTAGCTAGTAATGCTGTAGTCAGCGTGTAAAATTTCCTTCAGGCGAGTATTGAGCAGCAACAGAGAAATGCTATTGCGCGCTCTCTGCCCGTTTTAATGTCATTTCTGCAAGCCGACTTCGATTCTAACGCCTATAAAGTGCGTTTGTTATCTTCTTTATTTTATTCGTGATAGCGGCTGCACTTTTCTCATCACCACCACGTGAATATCTATTAAGGACTAACCAGTGAAAATATTGACTCTATTATTAGGGGTACTGATCAGCTCATTTACTGCGACAGCAGCCGATATGTCTGGCGGGGCTGATAACTTTTATCAAAGTGAGAAGGTAACCCGTCAAAAGGTCTCCTTTAAAAATCAGTATCAGATGACCGTAGTCGGCGATTTATTTATGCCTGAAGAGGAAGGGCAGAGAAGTCAACGTCCGGCTATTATCATTGGTCATCCTATGGGAGCGGTAAAAGAGCAGAGTGCCACGCTCTATGCCCAAAAGCTGGCGGAACAAGGGTTTGTGACGCTGGCAATCGATCTTTCCTTTTGGGGAGAAAGCGAAGGTAAACCCGGTCATCTGATCTCACCAGAAATTTATACCGATGATTTTAGCGCCGCCGTTGATTATTTAAGCATGCGGCCCGAGGTGGATGCAGATAAAATTGGCGCGCTGGGGATCTGCGGCAGTGGAAGTTTTGTCATTAGCGCGGCTAAAATTGATCCACGAATGAAAGCCATTGCTACGGTCATCATGTACAACATGGGGGCCGTGTTCCGTCATGGCCTGAATCATACCGTTACGTCTGAGCAGCGGAAAGCCCTGATAAAAACGGCCACGGAGCAGCGCCTGACGGAATTTAAAGGCGGAGAAATCGCCTATATTCCAGGAACAGTAAACAGGCTTGACGAGAAAACATCCGCGATTCAACGTGAATTCTTTGATTTTTATCGCACGCCACGTGGCGCTTATACACCACAGGCCGAGAAAGAAGAGCTCACTACAAAACCGATGTTGAGCAGCATTGGGAAGTTTATGAATTTCTATCCTTTCAACGATATTGAAACTATTTCACCCCGTCCAATGCTGTTTATTACCGGTGATAAGGCGCACTCTAAAGAGTTTAGTGAAGATGCCTACAACCGTGCTGCACAGCCGAAAGAGCTCTATATCGTACCGGGCGCAGGCCATGTCGATTTATACGATCGTACCGATATCATCCCGTTTGCTAAGCTGGCTGCTTTCTTCAAGACTTCTTTAAAATAATTTTCTGAAGCCGCATGCTGAAAAGTGCGGCTATTTTGCAGGAGACGTTATGCATTTTACGCAGACTGTCATTGCTGGCTTTATATTGGCATATTCTGTTTCAGGCCATGCAGGGGTTGTAAGCGGGAGGCCGCCAAAATTTTTCGGCCTACCATTTTAGTGATCTTTCGGAACCTCGATAAATCCATCAGCAATCCTCTGGGCCAGTCGCTCCCTCCATTTCCCGTCACCGTTTGCCCGTCTTCTGTCCGGAAGCTGACCATATCTCCGGGCCGAAAATCCTCCATGCTTTGCCGGGTTCGCTGGCGCTGTAACATATTGAGTCGGTTAGGGATTCTACGCCGGAACCGCCGAA
>DOOK01000317.1 GCA_003512805.1 Erwinia sp.
TATCGATGAGATGTTTGCCACGGCGCCGCAGTCGATGGTGATGATGGCCGAACTGGCCATGCGCCCGGCCCATGCGCTACAGCGCATTACCTGGCATAACAAAGACATTATTGAGCAGATCCGTGCGCAAAATCAGAACATCATTTTTCTGGTGCCGCACGGCTGGGCGGTGGATATTCCGGCCATGGTGCTGGCGTCAGAAGGCCAGAAAATGGCGGCCATGTTCCATAACCAAAGCGATCCGGTGATGGACTATGTCTGGAATGCCGTGCGCCGCCGTTTTGGCGGGCGTATGCACGCCAGAAATGACGGTATCAAGCCGTTTATCAGCTCGGTACGTCAGGGGTACTGGGGGTATTATCTGCCGGATCAGGATCATGGTGCAGAACACAGCGAATTCGTGGATTTCTTCGCTACCTATAAGGCTACGCTGCCTGCGGTCGGACGATTGATGAAGGTTTGTCGCGCTCGTGTGGTGCCGCTGTTCCCGGTTTATAACAGCAAAACGCATCGGCTGGATATCTATTTGCGTTCGCCGATGGATGATTTGCTGGAAGCGGATGATAAAACGCTGGCGCGCAGAATGAATGAGGAAGTCGAGATCCTGGTCCGGCCGAATCCTGAGCAGTACACCTGGATCCTGAAGCTGCTGAAGACGCGGAAAGAGGGCGATATTGAACCTTATCGCCGCAAAGATCTCTTCCCTAAAAAGTAAAATAAGCCCCGCCGCCCGGCGGGGTTTTTTAATGTGCCTGTGTGATCCGCCGCTGCCGCTCGCGCAGAAAAGCGCTAACCAGCCAGAACCAGAGCAGCCCGCAGCCCAGGTTTACCAGGCTGAACCAGAAGTTGCCGCCGCTGAACCAGGCGCTTTTCACCGCCTCTATCCCTAAGGTAAAGACCAGAATGCTAACCATCCCCAGCATCGCGGCGACGCTACCCTTGCCTGAGGCGCTGGAAAACAGCGTTAAACGGTAAAGCCCGGCGTTGACCAGACCGGTGCCAAAACCGTACAGGCTCAGCCCTGCGGTCAGCCAGAGATAGCTGTGCCTGTTCAGCGCGGTGGCCAGCGTCGCGACCGCCAGCCCAATCAGGATTGGCCATGCGGCCAGCTTGAGTGGGTATTCAATCGGTACGCGGCCAGAAAGGCGACCCAACGTCAGGTTACCAAGGATCATCGCCACAAATACCGGCAGCTGAAGCAGCGCGTAGGTCATGCGGGAAAGATGTTCGTCGTGGATCAGGATCACCGGCGACAGCGCCACCCAGCCGAGACAAGGAATACTGACCAGGCCGATAGCCAGCGAGCCGCTCATGACCTGACGATCCCGCAGCAGGTTCAGATAGCCTTTGCCCAGCGACTTGAGCGAAACAGAGGCACTGCTGTCACCTGCAGTTTCGGGCATGGTTCGCCACAGGCCAACCAGCGCTACCGCGCTGACGGCGGCAAACAGCCAGAACATTGTGCGCCAGTCGCCTACGGAAAGAAAAGCAGCACCGGCCAGCGGGCCGGCCAACGGGGCAAGCAGGGCGACGTTAGCCATCAGCGCCATCATTTTCACGCTAAGGGCTTCGTTAAAGGCTTCCTGAATGGCGGCATAGCCGACTGCCCCAATAAAACAGAGGCTGGTGCCCTGCAGAAAGCGCATCAGAATAAACTGGCCGACGGAGCCGACCCAGTGGGTGCCGATGCAGGCCAGGGTAAAAAAGGCGACGCCAGCCAGCATCACTGGCCGACGGCCCAGCTTGTCGGAAAGCGGCCCTAATAACCACTGCAGAACGATACCGCCCGCCAGATAGGCAGTCAGCGAGGCGGAAACCCATTCCGGCCCGACGCCGAACTCGGTGGTAACCAGCAGCATTCCGGGTTGGATCATGTCATGGGCGATATAGCTGGCAAACTCAAACAGCACCAGCGAGAGCGGAAAAATTAAATGACGACGGGTAATAGCCGTCACCGGAATAAAAGCGGGCATTAAGGCTCCTTCCAAAGTAAACAGGATCTACAAATCGCGCCAGTATACCGGGTTGGTATGACGGACGGATAAATGTGTGGCTGAAAAAATAGCGGAAAAGGGAACTGCAGAGCGGAAAAGATTATCGGGCACGGCGGCCCGATAACCGTAAGCGTTACTCTACGCGCAGCACGCGGCTGGTATTCGTGGTACCGGTTGTACTCATTACATCGCCCTGAGTAACAATGACCAAATCGCCAGACATCAGGAAGCCCTTATCGCGTAACAGATTGATCGCGTCGTGTGCCGCAACCACGCCATCATTGTTGCTGTCGAAATAAACCGGCGTGACGCCGCGATAAAGCGCAGTGAGGTTTAGCGTATGCTCATGGCGAGACATGGCAAAAATCGGCAGGCCAGAGGTAATGCGTGAAGTCATCAGCGCGGTGCGGCCGGATTCCGTCATGGTGATGATCGCCGTAACGCCCTGTAGGTGGTTGGCAGCGTACATCGCGGACATCGCAATGGCTTCTTCAATATTATCAAACTGCACTTCCAGGCGGTGCTTGGAAACGTTGATGCTTGGAATTTTCTCTGCGCCCAGACAGACTTTAGCCATGGCGGTCACGGTTTCGGCCGGATACTGGCCCGCTGCGGTTTCGGCCGAAAGCATTACCGCATCCGTTCCGTCCAGTACGGCGTTGGCCACGTCCATAACTTCAGCACGCGTTGGCATTGGATTGGTGATCATCGACTCCATCATCTGGGTCGCGGTAATCACCGCACGGTTCAGCTGGCGGGCGCGGCGGATCAAGGCTTTCTGAATACCGACCAGTTCCGGGTCACCGATCTCGACGCCCAGGTCACCCCTGGCGACCATTACCACGTCCGATGCCAGGATGATGTCATCCATGGCTTCCTGCGACGCTACGGCCTCTGCACGCTCGACTTTAGAGACAATTTTCGCCTCGCAACCCGCTTCGCGAGCCAGACGACGAGCGTAGTTCAGATCTTCGCCGCAGCGTGGGAAAGAAACGGCCAGATAATCTACGTCGATTTTCGCGGCGGTAAGGATG
>DOOK01000031.1:0-1546 GCA_003512805.1 Erwinia sp.
TGCGGCTTTCTCTTCCGGGCCCGGCACCGGCAGCCAGGTAATCTGTAACGTTTTGATCTTACCGGTTCCCTGTTCCAGTGCGGTAGAAGAGTAGAGATTTTCATTGATCTTGCTGGCGGCACGGGTCAAATTACTTTTATCGCCGCGGCTGTCCGTCGCCCGGTATTCAGCAATCTGTAACTTTGGATTGATAGCATTATACTTTTCGCGAAACTGGCCGATAGTCATATCAAAGGTCGGCGCACCCGCCAGAAGATAGGGCGCTGTAGGCATATGTTCAGCACGCTCCTGAGGATCGGCCTCTGCCCGAACGGGCAGGGTAATCAGCCAGACCAGTAACATAAAACCCGTGCACAACCCTTTATTCATTATTTGTCGCTCTGACCAATACAGTTAACGCAAGATTAAAACGGACAATGACCGGCAAAGTCAAAGCCTGACGCTGTTCTGAGGAAGAAAAAATGACCTTACAAGCGTGGTGTTTCTCCTGGCGCGGCAGGCTTGGGCGGCGCGATCTGTGGATTTGGCTGACGCTGTGGCTGCTGCTGCTGACCTTACTGTTTACCCTGGCTGCACAAGGCTGGCTCAGCACCCAGACGGCCGCATTCTGCGTGGTCTGCCTGCTGTGGCCTTCCAGCGCCGTGGTGGTAAAACGGCTGCATGACCGCAATAAGTCAGCCGCCTGGGCGTTATTGCCGATCGTCGCGTGGATGCTGCTGGCAGGAAACTGGTCAGCGCTGCCTGCCACCTGGGAATGGACGCTGGGGCGTTTTATCCCAACATTGATCCTGGTGACCATGAGTCTGGAACTGGGCGCTTTCAGCGGCAGCAAAGGCGCAAACCGCTTTGGCAAAACCACGCTACAGGTAAACTATTTTGGCCGTCGGACGCCCGATTACCAGTAGTGTTCGCTGGTGATATGGCCGGGTTTACGTTTCAGATGCTTGCGCATCGCGCGCGTCTCTTTCAGCAGCTGCTGGGTGTCCCTGACCATCTGCGGATTGCCGCACAGCATGATATGGCTCTCCTCAGCCGTCATGGAGAGACCGACAGCGGCTTCCAGCTCGCCGCTTTGTATCAATGCGGGCACACGACCGGTCAGCGCGCTTTCGGCTGCTTCACGGCTGACCACCGTCTGGATACGTAGCTGGCCCTGATAGCGCTGCTCCAGCGCCTGCATCAACGGCAGATAGCTCAGGTCCTGAGCGTAACGGACGGCATGAACAAGGACGATATGGTCAAAACGCGCCAGGCCTTTGCCTTCCTGCAGGATAGAAAGATAGGGACCGATTGCCGTTCCGGTGGCCAGCATCCACAGCGTTTTGCACTCGGGAATTTCATCGATAACAAAAAAACCGGCGGATTCTTTGGTGATCATCAGCGTCTGGCCCGGCTGTAGAGCATGCAGCCGCGGGCTTAATTTGCCTTCCGGCACCGTCACCAGATAGAACTCCAGATTGGGCTCGCCAGGCGCGTTTACAAAAGAGTAAGCGCGCTGTACGCGTTCGCCATCCACTTCCAGCGCCAGCTTGGCAAACTGACCGGC
>DOOK01000031.1:1639-4208 GCA_003512805.1 Erwinia sp.
AACTGACCGGCAATAAAAGGATCGATGGGTGCGGTGACGGTAATGCTGAAAAGGCTCTCCGTCCAGTCCTGCACCTGCTGTACTGTGGCATTGACCCACTCGGCCATAGTGCGCTCCTTAGTCAAAACGGTTGAAGGGCCTATCTTCGCTACGGAATGGCTTTTTTGCCAGCCTCCGTTCTGCGCAAAGCTCATATCGACAAATCCGGCGTTCAGCGTACAGTTTCATTTACGCTGCTGACCGCTTTTCCTGACACTTAATTAAAGACCATTTTTCGTCACCCTCTCGCTTTGTCATACGTTCCTGATATTTTCCTCGCTATCAAAAACCCTTCCTGGCAAATCGTCCTGTTTAAAGACGACATAGCCGATAAATTGTGCTGATGAAATGAAAAAAGTTGCAAACGGGCAGCTACTGGTGATGCTGATCGCGCTGGTGGCCGTCGGTCAAATGGCGCAAACCATTTATGTGCCTGCGATGGCGACTATCGCGCAGGATTTCGGCGTACGTGACGGCGTGGTACAGCGCGTGATGGCCGCTTATCTGATGACCTACGGCGGCTCACAGCTGCTGTATGGCCCCCTCTCGGATAATATCGGGCGACGTCCGGTTATCCTGGGGGGATTGGCTATTTTCATGATCGGTTCGCTGGTAGCGCTCGGCGCACCTGATTTCGACCTGCTGGTACTGGGCAGTGCCATTCAGGGACTGGGCACGGGCGTAGCGGGCGTGATGGCGCGCACTATGCCTCGCGACCTGTATGCGGGCAGTGCGCTACGCCAGGCTAACAGCCTGCTCAATATGGGCATTTTAGTGAGTCCGCTGGTTGCGCCGGTTATTGGCGCATTACTGACCCACCTGTTTGGCTGGCATGCCTGTTTTATTTTCCTGCTGCTGCTCTGTCTGTGCGTGGGCACGGCGATGCTGCGCTGGCTACCGGAAACGCGTCCCGCTCCGCTGGAGAAACGCGCGCTTTTTTCACGCTATCGGCCGTTGCTGGCTGATAGTACTTTTGTGCGCTATTTGATTATGCTGATGGGTGCGCTGGGCGGTATCGCCGTGTTCGAGGCCAGCTGCGGGGTGCTGATGGGCGGTGTGTTGGGGCTCAACAGCCTCACGGTCAGCCTGCTGTTTATTCTGCCGATTCCGGCGGCGTTTTTCGGGGCGTGGTTTGCCGGTCGTGACAATAAGCCTTTTCAGCAGCTGATGTGGTGGTCCGTTAACAGCTGTCTGCTGGCTGGCGCGCTGATGTGGATCCCGGCCTGGTTTGGTGTGATGACTATCTGGACGCTGGTCGTGCCTGCCGCGCTGTTTTTCTTTGGCGCGGGGATGCTGTTTCCGCTGGCGACCACGGGCGCGATGGAGCCATGGCCCTATATGGCCGGCACTGCGGGGGCACTGCTGGGCGGCCTGCAAAATTTGGGATCGGGCCTGGCGGCCTGGCTCTCGGCGCTGCTGCCGCAGACCGGCCAGTTCAGCCTGGGGATGCTGATGTTCGCCATGGCGTTACTGATCCTGTTGTGCTGGCTGCCGCTGTCGAAACGGCCGGAGATGCACGCGGTATAAAGTCACGGGCCGGTTGGCCCGTGCAGGCTTTACAGAATATAAGGATGCAGGCTCTCGTCCTTGCGATCCAGGTAGTGAATGGACTGAATGCGACGAATGGTGCGCGATTTACCGCGCACCAGCAGCGTTTCGGTAGTCGCAACGTTACCCTGACGCGTAATACCCTTCAGCAGATCGCCGCTGGTGATACCGGTTGCGGAGAAAATAACGTTATCGTTCCGCGCCATGTCAGCAAGCGCCAGCACTTTTCCGGCTTCAATGCCCATTGCCTCGCAGCGTTGCCGTTCCTGTTCGCCCAGCTCGCGGTTTTCCGGCGTATCGCCTTTTACCTCGTGGCGTGGCAGCAGGCGACCCTGCATATCGCCATCCAGCGCGCGGATCACTGCAGCAGAGACCACACCTTCCGGCGCACCGCCGATACCGTATAGCACGTCTACTTCGCTGTCCGGCATACAGGTAAGGATAGAAGCAGCCACATCACCGTCGGGGAAAGCAAAAATACGCACGCCCAGCTGCTGCATCTCGGCAATCACGTGGTCATGGCGTGGCTTGGCAAGAATAGTAACGGTTAGTTCTGTTAGCGGTTTTTGCAGCGCACGGGCTATGTTTTGCAGGTTTTCCGCCAGCGGTAATGCCAGATTGATAGCGCCTTTTGCGCCGGGGCCGACCGCCAGCTTTTCCATATACATATCGGGTGCGTTCAGGAAGGTTCCTTTATCGCCAACCGCCAGCACGGCCAGCGCGTTTGCCTGGCCCATGGCGGTCATGCGTGTCCCTTCAATGGGATCGACTGCGATATCCACCGCATCGCCCTGGCCGTTCCCGACTTTTTCACCAATGTACAGCATTGGCGCTTCATCGATCTCGCCTTCGCCAATCACGATTTGCCCGTCGATAGCGACTTTATTGAGCATGATACGCATAGCGTGCACCGCCGCGCCGTCGGCCGCGTTTTTGTCGCCGCGCCCCAGCCATTTATAGCCAGCCAGCGCGGCCGCTTCGG
>DOOK01000045.1 GCA_003512805.1 Erwinia sp.
TCCATGTGGATCGAACTTGACGGGGAAAAAGTCAAGTTCGATCCACATGGAATTTTCATCCGACATAAAATAAAAAATAAACGCCTTATTTAAGTTATCCTCAGTAGCCAATATTCCTTTCCATGACGTGTGATTATTAAATTGACGGGTAATAAAAGTGTATGCTTCCCGCCAGCTGTTAGTCGCATGCAGGGCATATTGCTGAAACAGATGATAGCTTTTCTGATATTGGCCTTCTGGGGGATCTTTTTTGCTTAAAGTTGTTATGCTACCGACTTGATAATCAAGAATAGCAATAGTGCCGTACATATCTTTAGCGACGACTACCGCGTGCCCGGATCCCAACGGAAATCCTCCCCTTTGAGCATGCGGATGACGAAAATAGGTCAGCCCCATCGCTTCCGTTGCAGCCAGTTCACGATCGATATAATCATACGTCTGCTCCCAGAGCACATTCGTCGGCAGTGTAGGTGCATCAAAGTTCGTCAGCGCGGCATAGCGGCCTGCGTCGCCATATAGGCTTAGCGTCTCTGCCAACGTGCCGCCATACTGCTGCATGGTTTCTGACTCCGCCACCAGCTCGTTAACAGTTTGATTAGTCAATGCGGCAACAGTGCAATAATAGCAGTTAGTATTAAGTTGATAAGGATTAAGTAATGTCGATATTTCCTTAAAATCATCAATTAGCTGTAGGCCCGAGCCAAAAAAACCACTGAAGTTTGCGGGCTGTATTTGCAAACATTGCTGTTGAATCATTACAATGAGATGCTGCTGTATAGCATAACTAATGGGCGAGCCTGCCAATATCTTGTCTTTATTAAACGGAATCTTTTCCAATACGGCCTCCTTAATTTTGTCAGGCATTATATTTTCACTATAAAAGCACACGTTTCGATATCCGATTGGATATACTTCAGTAGCCTGGCAAATTGGAGGCGCTATTTTTATGTAGTAGATCAATAAACCTGAAATTTACTACACGCCTTGAGATATAATAAGAATGGACAACATCAATACTAAGAGAAAAACCGCGAGCCCGGTGGCTCGCGGTCTTGCCTCTACTCTTCTTTCTCGATCAGCAGCGTTTCCAGCAGGTCGAGATCGTGCAGCATTTTCTGCATGGTCTCATTACTGATTTTCTGCGTGGCGCGCAGGTGATACAGCTCACCGCGTTCAGCGCGCAGCGCGGTCAGACGGAAGCGGCGCTCGAGGTTTTCCGCATACAGCGCCCGTTCCAGATCGGCCTTACCGTCCACGCGACGACGCATATTACCAATCACCCGTGAAGCGACCTCTTTGACCAGCTCGGCATCAATGTTCTCTTCAGTATCGGTTGTCAGGCGTTCTTCCATCTTATGCAGGCTGTCGATAGCCGTTTCCGCCATCGCCGCGCGCGCCATCTGCACTTCGTGACGATGTGCCGTCTTGTCATGGCCTGCTACGCCGCGCAGCAGCACCGGCAGCACCGCCACACCGACCAGCAGCGAGAACAGGATGACGCCCATTGCCAGGAACACCAGCTCGTAGCGCGCCGGAAAAGCGTCGCCGTTAGTCAGGAACAGCGGAATGGACAGCACACCGGCCAGGGTAATGGCTCCACGCACGCCAGCAAAAGAGGCGATCAGCAGTTCACGCAGGCTGTAGCTGGTGAACTCCATTGGCCTTTTTTTCAGCAGGCGCTGGCTTATCAGGCGCATGGTCCACAGCCAGGCGAAGCGGACGATCATCAGCGCGGCATAAATCAGCACTACAGACAGCACCAGCTTCCACAGATCGACATTAGGATCGGCCTCTGCCTGGGCTATGGACAGCTGCAGGATATCCGGCAGCTGCAGGCCGAGCATCAGGAACACCATGCCGTTAAAGACAAATTCCAGCATTTGCCAGACGCTGTTGGCACGCAAGCGCATCGCCAGAGGTGCCTGACGGATAATGCCTGAACGGGTGATGGTCATGCCCGCCGCGACGGCGGCCAGGATACCCGACACACCGATATGTTCAGCAATCAGGTAAGACGCAAAAGGCAGCAGCAGCAGCAGCACCGTCTGCGTGGCTGGATCGTCACCGGTCCAGCGGCTGAACAGGCGCAGCGACTTGCCGTACAGCCAGCAGATAGCAATACCGGCTATCAGCCCGCCAACGGCGACCTTTACGAATTCCAGCGACGCGCCGGAAACCGTAAACACCATGGTGCCCATCGCAACCGCGACGGCGAACTTTAGCGATACCAGGCCAGAAGCGTCATTCATCAGCGCTTCACCCTGCAATATCGACATAATTTTCTTCGGTATGCGCCCTTCGCCGACAATACCAGAAAGCGCTACGGCGTCGGTTGGCGACAGGACGGCCGCCAGTGCGAAAGCAGGCAACAGCGGAATGCCCGGCACCAGCCAGTAGATCAGATAACCAATGCCGACTACGGTGATCAGCACCAGTACCAGCGCCAGGCCAATAATCTCGCGTCCGTGATGTAAAAACTCGCTGGTCGGCGTCTTCCAGCCGTCAGCAAACAGCAGTGGCGGAATAAACAGGACCAGGAACAGCTCGGGATCGAAATCGACATGCAGGCCGAAAGTTGGCCACGCTAACAGCGCCCCCATCACGATCTGCACCAGCGGCAGGGGGATTTGAAAAGGAATAATGCGTGCGGCTACGCCAGAGAGCGACACCACCAGCGTGAGGATAAGAATAGTAAAAAAGATTTCCATGTTGTCCTTTCATAGCTTCCAGATAGCAACAAAATACCAGGCTCGGGACACATAATGCCCTGTGTAATAGTAAAGCAAAAATGGGACACGCTGAAAAAGCTGATGTGTGCTATTACGCGGAAAAAGCGAAGATTCGGAACGGAGGCCGGAAATACCGGCCTCGCGAAGGGGATCAGATGGCCCAGCCGCCGGCGTAAAACGCGACCAGCGCGACAGCGATAATCACCGTGCCGACGTTGAGCTTGCGCCACTCGCCTGCAAAGATGCGACCAATGACCAGCGAGCCAAAGCCCAGCATAATGCCCGTGACGATATTGCAGGTCAGCACGATAAACACGGCAGCCAGCAGGCCAGACATGGCATCGACAAAATCGCTGAAGTCGATTTTGGAGACGTTGCTCAGCATTAGCAGGCCCACGTACATCAGCGCCGGCGCGGTAGCATAGCCCGGCACTAAGTAAGCCAGTGGCGACAGGAACAGGATCAGCAAAAACAGCACACCTACCACGATAGCGGTCAGGCCGGTTTTGCCGCCCGCAGCCGTACCCGCAGCGGATTCGATATACACGGCCGCAGGCGAAGCGCCAATCAGGCCGGAAAAGATGCTGCTAACCGAATCCGTGGTCAGCGCTTTACCGCCATTCAGGATCTGATGATCTTTATCCAGCAGGTTCGCCTGCCCCGCTACCGCACGGATAGTGCCGGTCGCGTCAAACACCGCGGTCATTACCAGCGCCAGCACGCTTGGCAATACCGCCGGTTTGAGCGCGCCTAAAATATCCAGACTAAAGACCAGCGAGTGGCCTTGCGCATCCGACAGCGAAGGCATGGCGAACAGCCCCTGATATTTTACGGCCGGATCGAAAATCAGTCCGAGTACGGAAATGGCAATGATGGTCAGCAGGATCCCGCCCGGCACGCGAAGCTTTTCCAGGCCAAAGATCACCGCCAGCCCTGCCAGCGTCATCAGCACCGGGAAAGAGGCGAAGTCGCCCAGCGCAACCGGCAGCGCGCCCGGTACGGGGTTTTTTACCACCAGTCCTACGCCATTAGCGGCAATCAGCAGCAGAAACAGGCCGATACCGACGCCGGTACCGTGCGCCACGCCCATCGGCAGGTTGCGTAATATCCAGGCACGGATCCCGGTTGCGGAGATTAGCGTAAACAGCACGCCCATCAGGAAGACCGCACCCAGCGCGACCGGCACGCTGATATGTTGGCCCAGTACCAGGCTGAAGGCGGTAAAAGCGGTCAATGAAATGGCACAGCCTATCGCCATCGGCAGGTTTGCCCACAGCCCCATAATAACCGAGCCAAAGCCCGCTACCAGGCAGGTCGAGACAAACACGGCCGCGGGAGGAAAGCCCGCCTTACCGAGCATGGAAGGCACAACAATCACCGAATAGACCATGGCGAGGAAGGTGGTAAGTCCGGCTAAAATCTCCTGACGCACGGAGCTGCCGCGCGCAGAAATTTTAAACCAGGCATCTAACGATCCGCCGGTCTGATGATGAGTCGACATAATGGAAATCCCCTGAACTTTCTTATGAATTATCGATGCCTGATGACGGGTTCATACCACGTTTACATCCCTGATAGCGCTATTGCAGATCGACAAAACTCCATAAAGGAGCCGCGATCGGAAAAAAGCAAACGTTTAACCCGACAGGCATACTGCATTTTTTTAAAGGCAAACGATTATCCTGCCTTTAAGGCCGCCTTTTCAACTGCTGATGCCGGGAAGCTTGCAGATTTTCCTTTCTTTTACGCCCGCACCTGCCTGAGCAGACTTTAGCTGGCTCATTGGCAAGCGCGGTCATAGCACTTTCTTATGAGGAAGCACGAGGAAACTTCAGGAGCTGCGGGGCGATTATTTATTCAAGATTGACCGCGCCACCTTTCTGCAGCGCCCGTTGCCAGGCCGCCCGGCTTTGGACTTTCTTTAGCCAGGCCTGAATAGCAGGAGAACTACCTGCGCCGCCGCGCGCGCTGAGCGCCTGAAGTGGAAAACTCATCTGCACGTCGGCAATGCTGAAATGGGAACCGGCAAACCATTCATTGTCAGCAAGATGCTGCTCGATAAACTCGCGATGGGTGGCAAGTTGCTTGTCGAGGTACGCCTTCTGCACGCCTTTGCCAAAAGCGCGCCCTACTGGTCGCAGCAGCCAGGGCACCGGAGCCTCACCCATGCGGCTGAAAATAAGCTTCATCACCAGCAGCGGCATCAGCGAGCCTTCTGCATAATGCAGCCAGTAACGGCCCGCGATGTGCTCGTCTTCCGTAGTCAGTTTCAGACGGCTTTCAGCATCATAATGCTCCGCCAAATATTCAAGGATCGCGCCGGACTCTGCAATCACCCGATTGCCATCGGTGATCACCGGCGATTTACCGAGAGGGTGCACTTTTTTCAGCGCTTCGGGTGCCAGCATCGTTTTTTCCCGCTGGTACAGTTTGATTTGATAAGGGGTTTCCAGTTCTTCCAGCAGCCAGAGAATACGCTGCGAACGGGAGTTGTTCAGATGGTGGACGGTGATCATGACCTTTCCTTGTGCGTAAATACAGTGCTCTCAGTATAGACAGCCTTATTTACGTTCAGGTGCCAGCAGGATCGCCCCCGTGCCGCGCTCGCTCAGGCGGTCATCCGGATTACGCAACGGACAGTCTTCCATTGATAAACAGCCGCAGCCAATACAGCCATCCAGATCGTCACGCAGTCGGGTCAGGGTATCGATACGGCTGTCCAGTTCTTCGCGCCATTTACGGGTCAACAGCGCCCACTCTTTTGGCGAGAGCCGTTTGCCCGGCGGAAACTGAACCAGGTGCTCGCCAATAGTCGCCAGCGGAATGCCTATCCTTTGGGCAATTTTAATCACCGCCACCCGACGCAGGACGTCACGGTGATAACGGCGCTGATTGCCGCCGTTGCGGAAACTGGCGATCAGGCCTTTGCTTTCATAAAAATGCAGCGCTGAGACGGCCACGCCGCAGCGTGCCGCTACGTCGCCGGGGGTCAGTTCACGCTTATTCAGAACGGACGTTTTTTTCATTTTGCGCTTTACCTCAAGTTAACTTGAGGAATTATACTCCAGCCCTTGAGAAGGCGAACCCTCTTTTTTCGCCATGTTGATTGGCCGCCAGCTACCGGGAGAAGATCAGAATGCATAATGATATTGTTCACGCGCTTACCGACTGGATTGACAGTAATCTGGATAAGACGCTTTCCATTGATGACGTTGCGGCGCGATCCGGCTATTCCAAATGGCACCTACAGCGCATGTTCCGGGCCGTGACTAAACAGACGCTGGGCAACTATATCCGTGAACGCCGTCTGACCCTGGCCGCGAAAGAGCTGTGCCAGACGCAACGTCCGGTTTTTGATATTGCTATGCAGTACGGCTATGACTCGCAGCAGACTTTCTCACGCGTTTTTCGCCGCCAGTTTGATCAGACACCGACGGCCTACCGGCACAGTATGCGTCGCCCGCAGAAACGCCAGGCCAGTTTTGACTGCAGCGAATTCGCTTACGCTCACAGCTAAACGTTTTCATATTCAGGCGCCGCTGCCGTCTGTAGTCGGCTCCAGAGCGTGGGCGAAAAATACCAGCCGCCACCCAACGCCTTGATGTGGTACATCGCCGCATCGGCCTGGGCGATGGTCGCCTCGCCGGTATGATGATTTTTTGCCAGCGCGATGCCGATACTCAGCGACTGAGTAAGAAGAGTACCGTCGTCCAGTCGTACAGGTTCACGCATCGCTTCAATCAGGTTTTGCGCGACGCAGCCCGCCTGTTCGCCGCTTTCAATACCCGATAGCAGTACGGCAAATTCGTCCCCACCAAGTCGTGCCACCAGATCATTCTTACGCAAATGCCCGCGCAGGCGCTGAGCGGTAATGGCCAGTACGCGATCGCCAGCAGCATGACCGTAGCGGTCGTTGACCTCTTTAAAACGGTCGCCGTCAATAAACAAGACTGCTACCTGCGCAGCGGTTAAAGGCGTGCTTAATTGCTGCTTAAGCTCCTGCTCAAAAGCCGTGCGGTTAGGCAACCCGGTTAATGCATCGTGGCGAACCTGATGAGCCAGCGTGGCGTTTTCGCTTTGCAGATGGCGTTGCCAGTTGGCTAACTCATCCAGCAGGCTGTTAAAGTCACCGCTAAGTTTGTTCAGCTCGGCAATAGAAGAGGAAGGCACGCGTAGCGAGAAGGCCCGCCGCTTACGCACCTCATGCGCCACGCAGGCGATATTCGACAGGGCGCTGACAATGCCTGAATGCATTCTGCGCGACAAATAAAAGGCCAGCAGTGCGGAAATTAACATGCTGCATCCCAGCCATGTCAGCGCCTGGAAAAGATAGTGCATCACCCGACAACCATCACCGGTCAGCCAAATCGAGCCGACTTCTTTCCCTTCGCACAGCACGGGAATGTGTACCGGTTTTGGAAATAACCAGCGCGAGACCAGCTCACTAAAGGCGCTTTTTTCACGATGGTCGCTGGCGGCCCAGCTGGCCAGCAAATGACGATCCGCATCGAGGATCCGCACCTGACCAAACTGCGTTTTCGCACCAATATCCTGCAGGATAGCGCGCGCTGCTGCACCGTCGCCTGTTGCTACCGCCTGCTGTGCACTGTAGCTGATGGTCGTCGCCAGCAGCTCGGAATTATTTTCTGCATAGCTACGCAGCGCCAGCACTGAAAGCAGTGAAAGCGAGAGACCGCTGAAGGTCAGCGAGACAATAATGATAATTAAATGAATACGCCGTAGCGACTTTCGTAGCGTGGGCAGCGGTTTCGCTGCCGATTGCGCGGTAATGTTTCCCGCGGGACGGTCATGATACATGATTCCTCCCACGCCAACCGAACGGATCTCCGCTCATGCAGCGCTTCTGCATTGGGGCCTTACGTTGACGACCGCCCGAAGCTGCAACGCTGCCGGGACCAGGCTACTGCCCCGATCTGAGTTAAAGAGCAAGCTGAAAGCACAGGGAAAATTAACTGCGGGCAAAATGGCTTTTCGACTCTGAATAGCCACAGGCAAACAGACAGGCTCCGGTTATCTGACATAAATTTTCGCTATCTTTCCCTGCGCGTTATGACGGAAAACGCTTCATGGGAATAAAAAAGCAAAAATAAGTTTCTAAAAATCCTACAACCCCTCTTCATTCCATACAACTTTTAACAGGTCAGATTCATCCCAAACGATCCAGTTATTGTCAGATAATGCGGCATAATGCCGTGAGAAATAAAGAATAACGGGGTGGAAAAAGGAAAAGACAATCCCGCAATGGAAGATTAATAATGGAAATTATTATCATCTATTGTCTCAAAAAATAAACCGAATTTGAGTTTGCCTTAAACGAGAATTAATTCTTTTTGGTAATATTACGCATCTGCCGACAAATATCGTCGCTAACCTACGGGAAATAAATACGATTATTACGCGCGTTCAAAAAACGGCCCTAAGCGGCCTTAAAAGTGTTCAAAACCCGTC
The DNA here is from genome assembly GCA_003512805.1 of Erwinia sp. GTDB lineage: Bacteria > Pseudomonadota > Gammaproteobacteria > Enterobacterales > Enterobacteriaceae > Erwinia. Next base: position 8,199 of record DOOK01000045.1, read on the forward strand.
CGATGCGATGCTATAATGTGACCGTCATCACACTTACCCCCCTGTATCCGTCCCGATGGAAAGCAATCCTGGCCTTTTCGTCCGGTCAGATGACGCCTTTTTATTGCCAGGCCTGATTGATGCGGAGTTTTAGAAATATGGGTACCTTAACCGCTAGCCTGGTGCTGATGAGGTGGGAGCTGATTAGTGCGGTCATGATGTTTGTTGCCAGCACCTTTAACGTAAAATGTCGTCAGTCCAGCCGCAACGGTATGGCTTTCATCTTTACTGGGGTGGGAATCGGCATGGCATGCTGGTTTGTCACCGGCCTGTTAGGTATCACGCTGAGCATGGATAACCTGCTTAACTTCTGGCATATCACCAAAGACGTGTTTGTCGATGTGATGAGCCATACGCCAGCCGAT
>DOOK01000046.1 GCA_003512805.1 Erwinia sp.
AGTTCGCTTTCAACAATCTCTTTCAGGCTCCAGGGATGGAACTTGATTGTTACCTGACCGTCGCTGACGGCCAGGGTAGGATTAGGCAGCCTCTCGCCCTCCCCTTTCGGTGCGCTGTTTTTAATGGCGATGCCCGGTCTGGACAGGCTCTCGTCCGATAACAGGGCCAGCGCGCGAGCGCCCAGCTGCGCTTCATCGCCCGGCAACACGATTTCAACGTGCTCCCAGCCTTCGTGGCGATAAATTTTCTTGCCCGGCCAGGGCAGCTCTACCATGCTGATTTGCCAGGGGCCGACGGTTAACGGCTCGTACAGTTCAAACAGTGCGACCGGTCGCCCCGCGATCAGTTTTTCTGAAAACAGTACGCCGTGCTGTAAGAAACCTTTTTTCCAGCGCTCTGCCGTGGACTCCTGATGACAACGCACGGCGATATGATCGGCGTGATGCGCGGCCAGATCGAGCCCCAGTCGTGTTGCCAGGTCATTAAGCCTGGCCGTAAACGCTGCAGAATCATTAACCAAATCGCTTAACTCTTCCGCTACCTTACCTGAAAACATAGATTACCTTTCAAATTAACTTAAAAAAAACTAAACATTTACTTACTATGCACTAAGCTTTCCGGACCAGCCTTTCTGATGCAGCTTGACGTAACAGCTCAGGATATATCGATAATTACGGACATTTATCATTTTTTTCATTTAAATTTGGCTTAGATCCAGCACATTATTTAGAAAATTTGTCTTAATATAATGTTTTGATTTAGTTAAATTTATACAATGCGACTATTCTTAAATCGCTACCCTTACCTTCCAGGCTATTCTTATTCCTTATCGATTCTTTCTGCTTCTCACACAAGGAATAGCAAATGCTAATGTTGATACTTATTGCAGTGCTTATCGTTATGATGGGCTTTGCTCTGGTGAGGCACTGGAAGCTTCGTAACGAAAAAACGACGATTGCCAGCCCGCATCGCCCTCACCGTCGTCGCGTCTGACCAGACAACCAGAAGGTAGCGTCCGCTGCCTTCTGTACCCCCCTCCTGTTTACACGCCTGGATAACTACGCCCTAAATGCAGTATACTTTTTCCCTTCTTTTTTAGCGGCAGCGAACAGCTTTTTGCTGTGCGGCTCCGTTTAGTATGACGGCCTGCCGCCGTGCGCAGGCGTTTTTGCATATAAAGGTAATCCGGTGAATATTCAGGCTCTTCTCTCAGATAAAGTCAGTCAGGCGATGATCGCGGCAGGGGCTCCGGCCGACTGCGAACCGCAGGTGCGTCAGTCAGCGAAAGCACAGTTCGGCGATTACCAGGCAAACGGTATTATGGCCGTAGCGAAAAAACTGGGCAAGGCGCCGCGACAGCTTGCTGAAGAGGTGCTGACCCACCTCGATCTGCAGGGGATCGCCAGCAAGGTTGAAATTGCCGGACCGGGCTTTATTAACCTGTTTCTGGACGCCGACTGGCTTGCCGCTCAGGTAGACAGCGTTGTCGACGCACCGCGCCTTGGGGTGTCGCCCGTTGAGCCACAGACCATCGTTATCGACTATTCTGCGCCTAACGTCGCCAAAGAGATGCACGTTGGCCACGTTCGCTCAACCATCATTGGCGATGCGGCAGTACGCACCCTGTCCTTCCTGGGCCACAACGTCATCCGCGCTAACCATGTGGGCGACTGGGGCACGCAATTCGGCATGCTGATCGCCTATCTGGAAAAGCAGCAGAACGAAGCGCACGAAGAGATCGCCTTATCCGATCTGGAAGCCTTCTACCGCGAAGCCAAGCGCACCTATGATGAAGACCCGGCGTTTGCCGAACGCGCGCGCGGCTACGTAGTCAAACTGCAGGGCGGTGACGAATATTGCCGTAAAATGTGGAAGCGTCTGGTCGATATCACCATGTCGCAGAATCAGAAGATCTACGATCGCATGAACGTGACGCTGAGCCGCGAAAACGTGATGGGTGAAAGCCTGTACAACGATATGCTGCCGGGTATTGTAGCCGATCTGAAAGCCAAAGGCCTGGCGGTGGAAAGCGAAGGCGCTACCGTGGTTTTCCTGGACGAGTACAAAAATAAAGATGGCGAGCCGATGGGCGTCATCATCCAGAAAAAAGATGGTGGTTATCTTTATACCACTACCGATATTGCCTGCGCTAAATACCGCTATGAAACGCTTCATGCCGACCGCGTGCTCTACTATATCGATTCACGTCAGCACCAGCATTTGCAGCAGGCGTGGACCATCGTGCGTAAGGCCGGTTACGTGCCGGAATCCATTCCTTTAGAGCATCATGCGTTTGGCATGATGCTGGGTAAAGACGGCAAACCGTTTAAAACCCGCGCGGGCGGCACCATTAAACTGTCCGATCTGCTGGATGAGGCGGTCGAACGCGCTACCCGGTTGGTCAGCGAGAAAAACCCGGATATGCCAGCCGACGAGTTGGCTAAGCTCGCCACTACCGTAGGCATCGGCGCGGTTAAATATGCCGATCTTTCCAAAAGCCGCACCACGGATTACGTCTTCGACTGGGACAACATGCTGGCCTTTGAAGGCAACACCGCGCCTTATATGCAATATGCCTATACGCGTGTGCTTTCCGTGTTCCGCAAAGCGGGCATTGAGGAATCGGCCGTGACCGGCAAAACCGTGATTGCTGAAGATCGCGAAGCGGCGTTGGCTGTCCGCCTGCTGCAGTTTGAAGAAACCATTACCCAGGTCGCCCGTGACGGCACGCCGCACGTGATGTGTGCTTACCTGTACGACCTGGCTGGCCTTTTCTCTGGATTTTACGAGCACTGCCCTATTCTTTCAGCAGAAGACGAAGCGACGAAGCAGAGCCGCCTGAAGCTGGCGCTGCTGACCGCGAGAACCCTGAAGCAGGGGCTGGACACGCTGGGTATCGAGACCGTCGAAAGAATGTAATCTTCGTTCTGAAAAGGGACCTTTCCCCGTTTCAGAATGCAAAAAAGGGGCGAATCGCTTCGCCCCTTTTTGCATTATCCGGCTTCTGCCCGGCACGCTACTCGTCGTTGACTCTCACTCATTACGCCACGCGTTACCCATTGCTCACTCTCATTTCATGACGCAACGCGCTACCCATCGTTCACTTTCACTTGATTACGCCACGTGCTACCCGTCGCTCACTCTCACTCATTACGCCATGCGTTACCCATTGCTCACTCT
>DOOK01000102.1 GCA_003512805.1 Erwinia sp.
AAAGCGCCGCTGCTGTCGGTCTTCGGTGGCAAGCTGACGACCTACCGCAAGCTGGCCGAGCACGCGATGGAAAAACTGTCGAAGTACTATCCAAAAGCGGGCCCGGCGTGGACGCGCAATTGCGTCCTGCCCGGTGGTGATATTGCCGGTACGCGTGAAGACTATGCGGCCAGCCTGCGTCGCCGCTATCCGTTTATCACGGAAGCGATGGCTCGTCACTATGCCCGAACTTACGGCAGCAATACCGAGCTGTTCCTGAAACCGGCGAAAAGTGTCGAAGATCTGGGCGAGTGCTTTGGTCACCACTTCTACGAAGCGGAACTGCGTTATCTGGTCGAAAAAGAGTGGGTGCGCGAGCAGGATGACGCGCTGTGGCGTCGTACCAAGACCGGTATGTTCCTGAACGAACAGCAACGCGCGCGCGTCGGCGAATGGCTGGCACAGCATGCGAAAAAGCCGGTTTTATCGCTGGCTTCTTAAAAGCCAGCGGCTAAAGCAGTAAGAGAGAAAAAAGGCGGAATCGATTTCCGCCTTTTTTGTCAGAGCGGCCGTTTTATTCACTCTCATCAAAGCCCTCCAGCAGTATCCTGCGGGGGAGAGTGATAATAAACGACGGCACGATAAGCATTATGGTGATGATAAAAACAGGCTTTATGTAGTCGCATTTAATTTCTATGCCGCAATCAGTCCCCATCAGCCTACGCCATCATCCTGTCAGTAATTTTTTCAGAATTTAACTTTCACTTTTAACCCATGCTTGAGCGCTTCTCCACTTTTCAGCACAGGGCGTTCTCGGGTGTATTAACGTTTCGCTCTTATAAAGTTTCATTCCATATGACGGCCCTCCCTTAGTCGCCTCTGATTAACCTTTCTTGTTCCTGAAAGATCTGCAGAGCGCACTTTTGTTTTACGCCATTTTTAGTCTGTTTTTCAGCCCTCAGTGAAAACTTTCCTGAAGTATTAAGTTCCCGCCCCGGGTGAGGACGGCCTGCGCTGCCTCACGTTCATTGGCAGGCTGAAAAAAGGATTCGATCTATCATTTTGAATCACAGAGGCATCCTTTTTTGAGCCTTAAGAGCAGAGCGTTATGGTCACAGTCTTTCATCCGAGCGTCACAGATAGCGCACGCTCGTAAATCAAAGGGGCTGTTAGCGTTACGCAGCGCCTGATGCAATCAGTCATTTTGTCAGGATTTACGCGCGTGGTACTTAAAAGGAGGTCATAACAAAACGGAGAGGAATATATTCGGGGATTCCCGCTGCGCGGTATGAAATACAGCGCAGCGGGTTTTCAGATAAAGCGTTTAGCGACTACCGAGGCCAAATCTACAGGCGGATCGGCTTGATCCCCCAAATTTCATCGGCATACTCCTGGATGGTGCGATCCGAGGAGAAGTAGCCCATATTGGCGATGTTCAGCAGCGTTTTGCGCGTCCACTCTTCCGGATGGCGGTACAGTTCGTCCACCTTGTCCTGAGTGTCCACATAGCTACGGTAGTCCGCAAGCAGCTGGTAGTGGTCACCCAAATTGACCAGCGAGTCGTAAATATTACGATAGCGGTCAGGCTCCTGTGGACTGAAGGTACCCGTCGCAATCTGCGTCAGTGCCTGATGCAGTTCGGCATCCTTCTCAAAGTACTGACGTGCGTTATAGCCGGTGGCACGCAGCTCTTCGACCTGAGGCGTAGTGTTGCCGAAGATAAAGATGTTCTCCTCACCCACATGCTCCAGCATCTCGACGTTAGCGCCGTCCAGCGTACCAATGGTCAGCGCGCCATTCAGAGCAAATTTCATATTACTGGTGCCGGAGGCTTCCGTACCCGCCAGAGAAATCTGCTCGGAAAGGTCGGCGGCCGGAATAATCACCTGTGCCAGACTGACGCTGTAGTTAGGGATAAAGACGACCTTCAGCTTATTTTTCACCTGCGGATCGTTATTGATCACCTGCGCGACATCATTGATCAAATGAATAATATGTTTTGCCATGTAATAAGCCGAAGCGGCCTTACCGGCAAAGATATTCACACGCGGCACCCAATCCGCATCGGGATCGGCTTTGATCCGATTATAACGGGTGATCACGTGCAGCACGTTCAGCAGCTGACGCTTGTACTCGTGAATACGCTTGATCTGCACGTCGAACAGCGCGTGAGGATCGATAACAATATCCATTTTCTGAGCGATATGCGCCGCCAGCCGCTTTTTGTTGGTCAGCTTGGAATCACTGATTTTCTTCAGGAAGCCAGGATAATCAATATGTTGCTTTAACTCATCGAGCTGGCTTAAATCGGTACGCCAGTTGCGCCCAATGGCATCGTCCAACACGGTTGAAAGTGAAGGGTTCGCCAATGCCACCCAGCGACGCGGCGTCACGCCGTTGGTTTTATTGCAGAAGCGGCCCGGGAACAACGCGGCAAAGTCGGCGAACAGCGACTGTACCATCAGGTTGGAGTGTAGTTCAGACACGCCGTTAACCTTATGGCTGACCACTACCGCCAGCCAAGCCATGCGGACCTGACGCCCGTTGTTTTCATCGATGATCGAGATGCGCGACAGCAGATCCCAATCCTCTGGATAGTAGTCCTGAATAGTTTTCAGGAAGTAATCGTTAATATCGAAAATAATTTGCAGATGGCGCGGCAGGATCCTGCCGATCATGTCCACAGGCCAGGTTTCCAGAGCTTCCTGCATCAGCGTGTGGTTGGTGTAGGAAAACACCTGGCAGGTCACTTCAAACGCGTCATCCCAGTTAAACTTATGTTCGTCGATCAGCAGCCGCATCAGCTCAGGAATAGCCAGCACCGGGTGAGTATCGTTCAGGTGGATAGCAATTTTATCCGCCAGATTGTCAAAAGTCTGGTGCATCACCCAGTGTCGGTTGAGAATATCCTGCACCGTGGCCGACACCAGGAAGTACTCCTGACGTAAACGCAGCTCGCGTCCGGAGTAGGTCGAATCATCCGGGTAAAGCACGCGTGAGACGTTTTCCGATTTTATTTTATCTAGATCGGAAGAGCG
>DOOK01000244.1 GCA_003512805.1 Erwinia sp.
GTAGGGAGCGCCATCGGCCTTTACTACTACCTGCGCGTGACCGTCAGCCTGTACCTGAATCCGCCGGAACTGTTGCAGCGTGATACGCCAGCCAACTGGGCCTTTACCGCAGGCGGCGTGGTCGTTCTGATCTCGGCGATTCTGGTACTGGTGCTGGGTATTTACCCGCAGCCGCTGATTTCGCTGGTGCAAATGGCACAGCCGCTGATGTAACGCAGCAGGCGCACTGAAAAATCCCGGCCCCAACAGGCCGGGATTTTTTTTGCTCGCGATAACGCTTTTTAAGCCGTCGGTTCAGTAATCAGGTTTTCCCGCAGGCTGAACAACAGGGCGAAGTTTTTTGCTCGCGGCCATGCTTTTTTGAGTCGCCGGTTAGAGATTTGGGCTTTCCCGCAGACTGAACAACAGGGCGGAGTTTTTTTACTCGTGGTCATGCTTTTTTAAGCCGCCGGTTAGATATCTAGGTTTTCCCGCAGAGTGAACAATAGGGCGAAGTTTTTTTGCTCGCGGCCATGCATTTTTCAATCTACCAGTTCGATCCCCAGGCTTTCCAGCAGGCTTAAAGCTTCCAGCCGCGAAAACGTTGCACCAGCAATCGGGTTGTTCAGCACGTCAATCGTGAAGCCGTGCGAGGCGGTAAAATTGGCTGCCTGGAGAATCGTTCTGTTAAACAGGCTGCCGGCCAGATCGCAGTCGAGCAGTTCGGCCTTGCTCAAATCGCACTCTCTGAAATCCACATCATGCAGTCGGCACGCCAACATTTTCAGCCCCTGCAGCGTCAGGCCAAAAAAAGAGGCGTTGTTCAACAGGCATTGGGTGAAGCACAGCTCGGGATCCGGATTAAAAGCAGGCCAGTAAGCGCGCGTCCAGTCTGTCCCGCTGAGCTTGCATTCGGTAAAGCTAACCTCATTAAAGCGCGTATCGGGCATTTCCATCACGCTGAGATTGCACTGGTCGAAGCGACAATGAATGAATCTGCAGCGGACAAACTTAACGGCGGTAAAGTTACAGTGGCTAAAGTCACACTCTTCAAAAATGATGCCTTCAAAACGGGCATCCGGCAGCGTCAGGTTGTCAAAAGAATCTTCAAAGTACTCTTTATTATTGGTAATTTTTGTCATACAAAGCCTTAAGCCTCTTCAGAAAGGAGGGCAGCATCATTTATCTGGCCATAAAAAGAGGCTGACCGGGAGAAAAGAACATGGCGATCCGCTGGCAGAATCTACACCATAGTGAGCTTATTGCAACTCAGCTGTACCAGATCCTGGCGCTGCGCAACGCGGTATTTATCGTGGAACAGAACTGTCCTTATCAGGACGTGGACGGCGCGGATCTGGCAGGGGGAAACCGTCATCTGTTGGGGACAGAGCACAATCAGCTGCTGGCTTACGCGCGCCTGCTTGCGCCGGAAAGCAACGGTGCGCCAGCAAAGATTGGGCGGGTCATTGTCTCTGGCCAGGCACGAGGTCAGAAGCTGGGTAACCGGCTGATGGAGCAGGCCATAGCCTGCTGCGAGCGATACTGGCCGCAGCATGGGATCTTTTTATCTGCTCAGGCGCATCTTCAGGATTTCTATGCTCAGTTCGGCTTTAGGCCAACGGGCGAGGTCTACCTGGAGGATGGCATTCCGCATGTGGATATGGAAAGAGCGCCGGTGTGAACGTTAAAAACCGAGAAGTTTTAACCTTAATTTCCCCCAGCGTCCGGGTACTGCTTCTGGCGGCAGACGAAAAGTATGTCCATTGGTCAGAGGCACCCCGTGGCTTAAATCATAATCCCAATCAGCCTGAAACCATGGCAAGGCTCGATGCTCAATACACTGTTCTGTTAACTCTTGCAGCCAGAGGCTATGAGCCGCGTCGTGACCTTTGCAGTGCTTCGTTAACTTTGGAAAGGTAAAGATAAACTTGTCGGCCAGCTGTGGTGGGGTTAGCACATCGTTTGCTGTCCAATGGATGAGTGCTTCCTGGTCTGTGTTGCTGTAGTGAGCAATCAGGCCCGGACGTGCTTGCGGAGGAAGACACCAGCGTGAAAAGCAGCAGGAGGGTGCAAGTGCCAGCCGCCAGTGGGTACCTGAGGGCGACAGAGCAGGGTAAATGCGCAATTTTTGGTAGCCGCGCTGATGGAGTTCACTGCACATCTGTAAAACAGAGAGTGCGGAACAGAACCGGTCTTCTGCTTTTTTTATCAAGGTCAGTCCAGGCTGCGTTATGTTTCGATGGAATGCATACAGGAACCTTTAGGTGGTCTGCTGCCAACGTCCTGCGGGCAATAAAAATTAGCCGGGGTGCCTATAAGTCACTTTCCATTAAGGGGCACCCATAAAAAAAGGCGAGGAATCCCTCGCCTGTTAGCGTTTAGCCCGCCGTCATCTGGCGGTCATCTACGTATTTACGCTTATCCGGCGCGGGTGGGAAGTACTGATAGAGCCAGGTTTCGGTCAGCGTCTCATCTTTGGTGCGCAGGAACAGACGCAGGTTAACCGGCTCGACGGAATCACTGTTCGGATACCAGTCAAATAAAATGCGATAGCCGTCTATCGGCTCCACGTACAGGATCTCGACCTGCTTAACGGTGCCCGACGTGGTGGTAATCACCGGCTCGATACCTTTTGGTGCGGCCGCTTTCAAATCGCCGCCGACAAAATCCACCGCAAAACGACGCGCCCAGACGTCCGGATAATGTTCGCCTGGTGCCCAGCCCTCAGGGAAGCCGCCCATACCGGTGCGCGTCGACTTCACGCGCGACAGGTCGCTGTGAACCGGTGGCAGGCCGCTCCAGTAAAGCTTGTAACTAAAGCTATGCGCACTACCCGCTTTGATGCTTTCCGTCGGGCGCCAGAAGCACACAATATTATCCAGCGTTTCGCCCGTTGTGGGGATCTCCATCAGGTTAATTGCGCCTTTACCCCACTTGCCGACCGGCTCCACCCACAGGCTGGGACGCTTGTTGTACCAGCCAATCACGTCCTGATAATCCTGGAAATCGTGATCCAACTGCAGCATACCGAAACCGCGCGGGTTTTCATCCTGATAA
>DOOK01000243.1 GCA_003512805.1 Erwinia sp.
AGGCTGAGCACCAGCGAGTAATCACGGTTCAGCGCACCATTAACAAACAGCTGGCCAATACCCGGCAGGCCGTAAATGGTTTCAATCACCATAGAACCGGTAATAATGCCCACAAAGGCGGGACCCAGGTATGAGAGTACCGGCAGCATCGCTGGCTTCAGCGCATGGCGCAGGATAATACGCCGCATAGGCAACCCTTTAGCCCGCGCCGTGCGAATAAAGTTGGCATGAAGCACCTCGATCATCGATCCGCGCGTGATACGGGCAATGCTGGCGATATAAGCCAGCGAGAGCGCGACCATAGGCAAAATCATGTACTGGATTGCCCCGCCATTCCAGCCGCCGCCCGGCAGCCATTTCAGAACAATGGCAAACACCAACACCAGCAGCGGTGCCACCACGAAGCTGGGGATCACCACGCCGGTCATCGCCACGCCCATCACCAGGAAATCCCATTTGCTGTTCTGCTTCAGCGCAGCAATAACGCCTGCCGTTACCCCCAGCACTATCGCTAAAATAAACGCCGCTAAACCGAGTTTGGCCGAGACAGGAAAAGCATGGCCGACCAGATAATTAACCGTATAGTCTTTGTATTTAAAAGACGGCCCGAAATCCCCACGTACCAGTTGGATCAGGTAATCCATATACTGTTTCCACATGGGATCGTTTAAATGATATTTGGCCTCAATGTTTGCCATCACCTCAGGTGACAGCGTGCGTTCGCCGGTAAAAGGGCTGCCTGGCGCCAGGCGCATCATAAAGAAAGAGATAGTAATCAGGATCAGTAACGTCGGAATCGCTTCCAGAAAACGACGAAAAATAAATTTTAACATTGCCCGTACCTGCTGGCCTGTGCTTCAGCACTGCTCAAAAGAAGACCGTGGGGGAAGCGTTTCCTTCCCCCCATTTTTTAGTGTTTGATGATGTAGAGATTTTTATCGTAGAGATAATTCAGCGGATCTTTGCCGGTATAGCCGCCGACGTAGGGCTTAACCAGTCGCGTATTGGCGTAATAGAACACCGGCGCGATGGTCGAATCTTTATCCAGCTGCTGCTCTGCCTGGGTATAAGCCTTACTGCGAGCCGCGTCATCGCTGGCCGCCGTAGCCGACGCCATAATTTTGTCAAAGGCAGGGGATTTATAGTGCGATGTATTATTACTGCTACCGGACAGCATGGTATTCAGGAAAGAGGTCGGTTCGTTATAGTCCGCACACCAGGCGGCACGCGCCACGTCAAAATTACCCTGATGACGAGTATCCAGGAACGTTTTCCACTCCTGGTTATTAAGCTTGATGTTCACGCCCAGATTTTTCTTCCAGATTGACGAGACGGCAATAGCCAGCTTTTTGTGCAGATCCGAGGTGTTGTAAAGCAGCTCAAATGTTAGCGGCTTGTCGGCGGTGTAGCCCGCTTCTGCCAGCAGCTTTTTCGCTTCTTCATTACGTTTCTCTTGCGTCCAGTTCATCCATTCCGGCTTGACCAGGTCAGCCCCGTCAATGGCCGGTGGCGTATAGCTCCAGGCGGGCTGCTGGCCCTGCGCCAGCACCTTGTTAACCATGATATCGCGGTCCAGGCCCAGCTTCAGCGCAGCACGGACGCGAGGATCGTTAAACGGTGCTTTCTGGTTGTTGAGTTCGTAATAGTAGGTACAAAGATAAGGATCGACGCGTAGTTCTTTCGGATTCTCTTTCTGCAGCTTTTTGAACAGCTCAATCGGCAGGTTGGTATAGGTCATGTCGCTGCCGTTGCTGCTGAAATAGCGGTTAACATCGTTCACTTCAGAAGGGATCGGCAGGAAGGTAACTTTGTTGAGTACGGTATGCTCGTTGTCCCAGTACTGCGCGTTACGTACCACGACGATACGTTCGTTAATAATATGTTCCTGTAGCTTATAAGCGCCGTTGCCGACCCAGTTTTCAGGCTGTGTCCACTTTTCGCCAAATTTGTCGATAGCGGGCTTGTAGACTGGCGACATGGAGGGATGGATCAGCAACTTATAAAAATAGGGAACCGATTCGGTCAGCGTAACCTGTAGCGTGTGCGCATCAAGCGCTTTTACGCCAAGCTGGTCGGGCTTCTGTTTGCCCGCGATGATGTCGTCGATATTGGCCAGATGACCGTATTGCAGGTAGCTGGCGTAAGGCGAGGCGGTTTTAGGGTCGGCCAGACGCTGCCAGCTGTAGACGAAATCCTGTGCGGTAACCGGCTCGCCGTTAGACCATTTGGCATTTTTGCGCAGATGGAAGGTCCAGACTTTCCCGTCTTTGTTGTCCCAGCTTTCCGCCACACCCGGCATGGGATGGCCGTTGGCATCATTAATTAGCAGCCCTTCCAGCAGGTCATAGCTGACATTAGATTCCGGTACGCCTTCAATTTTATGCGGATCCAGCGACTGCACTTCGTCGCCGTTGCCTTTAATCATCTCCTGCTTAGCGGCAAGCTGCACGCCAGCGGGCACCGTGGCGGCCGAAGCCATACCGGTCAGCGCGCTAAGAATACTCAGCGCCAGCAGGCGCTTTTTCGTGATGTTGGTCATTTTGCTACTCCAGTTTTTATTATTACCGGGATGCTAAAGCTATCCCTGTTTGCCGGGCGGCAGCTCATGACGCGGAACGAACGCCTCATGGCCGTTTTTTTATACCCTGGCTGCTGTCATCACTTGCTACTACCTTCCTTACGAATCAGTGCTTTATTATGTAAAAATATTTTATATCCGTCTGGTCCTGAGGATCTTTACCGGTAAACCCGCCCACCCAGGGTTTAATCAACCTGGCGCTGACGCGGTAATAGACGGGAACAAGCGCGGAGTCGCGATCGAGCTGCTGCTCGGCCTGTTGATAGAGCGAGGCACGCTGCGCCGCATCGCCAGCCGTCAGCGTTTTTGCCATCAACTCGTCAAACTTTTCACTTTTATAGAACGCCGTGTTGTTGGATGAATGGCTTAACATGGCATTCAGAAAAGTAGAAGGCTCGTTATAGTCGGCGCACCATGTTGCCCGGGCAACGTCAAAGTCGCCCTGGTGGCGGGTATCCAACATGGTTTTCCATTCCTGATTATCCAGCGTGACCTGCGCACCCAGGTTTTTTTGCCACATAGAAGCGGCGGCGATAGCCTGCTTTTTATTCAAATCCGAGGTGTTATAAAGCAGCCGGAAACGCAGCGGTTTTTCCGCGCTATAGCCCGCCTCGCTTAATAAGGCTTTAGCCTGTTCGTTGCGCTGCTGCTGGGTCAACTTCATCCAGGCCGGGGGCGGCAAATCCGCGCCGTCAATAAAAGGTGGCGTAAAGCCGCCCGCCGGAATTTGTCCCTGTCCCATAATTCTGGTGGCAATGATGTCGCGGTCTAAAGTCAGCTTGACCGCCGTACGCACTCGCGGATCGTTAAACGGCGGCCGTTTATTATTCAGCTCATAATAGAAAGTACACAGCAGCGGGCTGACGTGTACCTGATTGCCCAGCGTTTTCTTCAGCATGGGAAAAAGCTCGGGCGGGAGCACGCTGTTAGTCATATCGATTTCGCCGCTGCGATAGCGGTTAACATCGGTGGCTTCAGAGGTGATGGGCAGGATAGTAGCCGTTTCGATGATAGTCTGCGGATTATTCCAGTAGCGAGGATTGCGCTTCAATACTATTTTTTCGTTGATTACCCAGTCACTGAGAGTATAAGCACCATTACTGACGTAGTGCGCTGGCTGTGTCCATTTCTCGCCCCACTGCTCGACGGCTTTGCGATTAACCGGCTTCAGCGCAGCATTAGCCGCTAGCGCAATAAAATAGGGCACCGGCTCGCTCAGAACAATCTGGAGATGGTTGTCGTCAACCGCGTGAATGCCAAGGCTTGAAGCCGGTTTTTTACCGGCCAGGATAGCGTCAATATTTTCGATGTGTGCATATTGCAAATAGCTGGCATAGGGTGAAGCCGTTTGCGGATCGGCCAGGCGCTGCCAACTGTAAACAAAGTCGCTGGCCGTTACCGGCTCGCCGTTGCTCCACGTCGCTTTTCGCAGCGTAAAGGTCCAGACTTTATTCGCTTCGCTGCGCCAGCTTTCTGCCATACCTGGCACGATATGACCGTTATTATCGGTAGCGACCAGCCCTTCCAGCAGGTTTATCACCACATTGCTTTCCGGTACGCCCTCAATTTTTTGCGGATCGAGCGTAGAGACTTCGCCGCCGTTATTAATCGTGATGCTTTGCTGCGCAGCCAGTGGTTTATCAGCAGGCGCAGCGGCGTGGGAGGAAGCGGATAATGCCGCACAGACGGCAACGGCCAGCTTCAGAGGCTTCAGCAATAATCTCATTAACGGTCTCTACCTCTGTACGAAATGTTTGACATAAAATGTTGCCTCACAGGCTTTGCACATCTGATGCCAGTTTTGTTCGCTGCAGCAAAACGTATCAGATGCCGACTTTTCGCGCCAAGGTAAAATAACGGAAATGTTAACCAATTCTCTTTTATTATCTTTGATTTAACAAAGTAGTAACTTATTTTGAAAAACAAAAAAATATAAAACTATGATTTTAAAGATTTTAAAACCAACCTGCTCAAAAAACCCGCGACCTGATGTTATTTTTCTCTTCCTGAAGAGGTAACCCCGAGCTGAATCCCATTTCATAGCATGAAATAACAGATAAAAACCTTATCATGGTGTTTACTATGTGATGAAAGCAGCATAACAGTGATAAAATTTGTTATTGAAATAACATTTTATGATGAGCTTTTGAAAAAATACGATTTTCAGTAATTACATTAATAACAGGCGGGTGCGGTTAAGCGAGACGAATAATTGCACCAAAAAGGAGCAATAAAGGGGGATTGCGCCCCTTTTTGGGGCGCCATTTTATTGCAGCGGCAAATTAAGCGCAGATTATGTGTCTCAAAGGCTATTTTATAGTGCAGAGTTTTATCCTGCCAGTCCCGGAAAAAGCGCTCTTACCCCGGTGACGATAAACTCAATACCCAGCGCCATCAGTAAAAGCCCCATGATACGGGTAATCACGTTAATGCCGGTCTGGCCTAATGCTCTGACCATCAGAGGAGCGGCGCGAAACAGCAGCCAGCAACAGAGGGCGAACAGCGCGATAGCCACGCTAAAGCCAAGCAGATTTAGCCAACTGTGATACCGGGTGCTCCAGACAATGGTCGAGCTAATAGCCCCCGGCCCCGCCATCAAAGGCAGTGCCAGCGGCACCACGCCAACGCTTTCCCGGATCGCCGATTCCGATTTCTCCTGCTTGTTTTGTTTGTCCTCGCCCAGCTTCCCACTGATCATCGACATGGCAATAGTAACCACCAGTATCCCGCCAGCGATACGGAAAGAATCAATCGAGATGCCGAAGAGATGCAGTATGCCGTCGCCCAGAAAAAGTGAGGTCCAGAGAATGATAGCGACGGAAAGGTTAGCGGTCAGGTTAGTTTTGTTACGCGCCGCCGGCAGCTGATAGCTGGTCATGCTGATAAAAACCGGAATGATGCCAACCGGGTTTACCAGCGCAAAAAGCCCGACGAAAAATTTTACGTAGCCTGAAAGATCGAGGAGGGTCGGGTTCACACTTTTCTCCATTAAAGAGGACAAAGGCCACCCGGTCTCACGATCGGGCGGCCGCTAAAGGCTGCCGTATATTTCACCTGGAAAAAACCAGAACGGCAGTTAATTACTCTAATAATTAATGCATTAGCGAATTATAGCGCTAATAATTCAACTTGTTTAGCAAAATTAACCCGTTGGCATCCGGGTTAACTTGCCCCACGCTTGCGGCTGAAAGGTGTCAGCATGGATAAAATATGATCTGTATCAAAATCACTACTCCTGGCTATGCGTACTATAGCGATCAGTTAACGGAATAACGCGCAAGTTTACCGCCCTGAAGGTAATGATGCGTAGACTCTTTTAGTAAACCTGTAGAACATGCAAACGGAAAAGCCAGTACGTTTTGGCATCAATTGATGCGCACCTGGCTATAATTGACAGTTCTGACTTGTTTACTAATAGAGTTTAACTTTCATCAGGAGAGCATTATGGCCGTTACTAATGTTGCTGAGCTTAACGCACTGGTCGAACGTGTAAAGAAAGCCCAGCGAGAGTACGCGAATTTCACTCAGGAACAGGTCGACAAAATTTTCCGCGCTGCCGCTCTGGCCGCTGCCGATGCCCGCATTCCTCTGGCCAAAATGGCCGTAGCGGAATCCGGAATGGGGATTGTCGAAGACAAAGTTATCAAGAACCATTTCGCCTCTGAATATATTTATAACGCTTACAAAGATGAGAAAACCTGCGGTATTCTTGATACCGATGACACGTTTGGCACCATCACCATTGCCGAACCTACCGGCCTAATCTGCGGCATCGTGCCAACCACTAACCCAACCTCTACCGCTATTTTTAAAGCGCTGATTAGTCTGAAAACCCGTAACGGTATTATCTTCTCTCCACATCCGCGTGCCAAGGATGCCACCAATAAAGCCGCCGATATTGTGCTGCAGGCCGCTATTGCTGCCGGTGCGCCAAAAGATATTATCGGCTGGATTGATGTGCCTTCCGTCGAGCTGTCTAACCAACTGATGCACCATCCCGATATTAACCTGATCCTGGCGACAGGTGGGCCTGGCATGGTAAAAGCGGCCTATAGCTCTGGTAAACCTGCCATCGGCGTTGGCGCGGGTAATACTCCAGTGGTCATTGACGAGACGGCCGATATTAAACGCGCTGTCGCCTCTATTCTGATGTCCAAAACCTTTGATAATGGCGTAATCTGCGCCTCTGAACAGTCCGTTATCGTTGTGGACTCAGCATACGAAGCCGTACGTGAACGCTTCGCCAGCCACGGTGGTTACCTGCTGCAGGGGAAAGAACTGAAAGCAGTGCAGGATATCATTCTGAAAAACGGCGGCCTGAATGCGGCTATCGTGGGTCAGCCAGCCGTGAAAATTGCTGAAATGGCCGGTATCAGCGTACCGTCCAGCACCAAGATCCTGATTGGTGAAGTGAAGCTGGTGGATGAGTCTGAACCTTTCGCCCATGAAAAGCTCTCCCCTACGCTTGCCATGTATCGTGCAAAAGATTTTGAAGATGCGGTCAGCAAAGCGGAGAAACTGGTGGCAATGGGCGGGATCG
>DOOK01000242.1 GCA_003512805.1 Erwinia sp.
GCGCGGTCATGTAGAAAGCATTGATATGGTCCGCTCGGTCTTTTTTGGGCTGTTGATTACGCCGTGGGCCGTCTATTTTTTGTCGGTGGTAGTGGAACAGCTTGAAGAGTCGCGACAGCGTCTGGCACGCCTGGTCGATAAGCTGGAAGAGATGCGGCATCGCGATCTTGAGCTAAACCAGCAGATGAAAGAAAACATTACCCAGCTCAATCAGGAGATCGCCGATCGTATCAAGGCGGAAAAAGCACGCCTGCAGGTGATGGATAAGCTGACGGAAGAGATGGCAAGACGCGAGCAGGCGCAGATCGAGCTGGAGCAGCAATCTTCCTTTTTGCGCTCGTTCCTGGACGCCTCGCCCGATTTGGTGTTCTACCGCAACATTGACAAGCAGTTCTCCGGCTGCAATCGCGCGATGGAGCTGCTAACGGGCAAAAGCGAAAAACAGCTTATCGGGCTGACGCCGCACGATGTCTACGACCCTGATGCTGCAACAAAAGTACTGGAAACAGACGAAAAAGTATTCCGCCACAATGTTTCTCTGACCTATGAACAGTGGCTGCAATACCCTGACGGCCGCAAGGCCTGTTTTGAGATCCGTAAAGTGCCTTATTACGACCGCGTGGGCAACCGTAGCGGGCTGATGGGGTTTGGACGCGATATAACCGAGCGGAAACGCTATCAGGACGCTTTAGAGAACGCCAGTAGGGAAAAGACCACCTTTATCTCTACGATCAGCCACGAGCTTCGTACGCCGCTTAACGGCATCGTAGGGCTGAGCCGCATCCTGTTAGATACCGGGCTGAATCAGGAGCAGTTGAAATACCTGAAAACTATCCACGTCTCGGCTATCACGCTGGGCAATATTTTCAATGATGTGATTGAGATGGATAAAATCGAACGCCGTAAGGTGCAGCTGGATAATCAGCCAGTTGATTTTACGGAGTTCCTGGCGGATTTGGAGAACCTTTCCGGCCTGCTGGCCGAGCCAAAAGGGCTGAAATTCGTCCTGGATGCCCGTCCGCCGCTGCCGCAAAAAATTATCACTGACGGCACGCGGTTGCGTCAGATCTTGTGGAACCTGATCGGTAACGCGGTGAAATTCACCCATCAGGGCAGCATTATCGTACGAGTAGCCTATCAGGGCGAAGACTGCCTGCGCTTTGAGGTGGAGGACTCCGGTATGGGGATCCCGCAGGATGAGCAGGACAAAATCTTCGCAATGTATTATCAGGTGAAAGATCAACACGGCGGTAAACCAGCAACGGGCACCGGTATTGGTCTGGCAGTTTCGCGTCGTTTGGCACAGAGCATGGGCGGAGATATCAGCGTCAGTAGCGCACCGGGCCAGGGATCCTGTTTTACGCTGACTGTTAATGCACCGCGCGTCGTCACGCAGCATGAAGATGAGCAGCCCGCGGACGATATGCCGCTACCGGCACTGCATGTTCTGCTGGTTGAGGATATCGAACTGAACGTGGTGGTGGCGCGGTCGGTATTGGAGAAGCTGGGCAACAGCGTGGAAGTCGCCATGACGGGCGCGGAAGCACTGGCGATGTTCGAGCCCGAAGAATTCGATCTGGTGCTGTTGGATATCCAGTTGCCGGATATGACCGGCCTTGACGTGGCGAGGGAAATTCACCGCCGCTACGGCCATCAGCAGCTGCCACCGCTGGTGGCGTTAACCGCCAACGTGCTGAAAGATAAAAAAGAATATCTGGATGCGGGCATGGATGATGTGCTGAGTAAACCGTTGGCAGTTCCGGCGCTGACCGCCATTATCCAGAAATACTGGGATTACCAGGAGCAGGAGCAGGAAGACGAGCGGACAGAGTCAGCTAATCCTGACGCCCCGGTGCTGCTGGATATCACCATGCTGGAGCAGTATATCGAGCTGGTCGGGCCGCAGCTGATTATCCAGAGTCTGGAAATGTTTGAAAAGATGATGCCGGGCTACCTGGAAGTATTGGACCTGAACATGACCGCGCGCGATCAAAAAGGGATTGCGGAAGAAGGGCACAAAATCAAGGGTGCGGCAGGATCGGTAGGGCTGGTGCATTTGCAGCAGCTGGCGAAACAGATCCAAAGCCCTGAACTGCCGGCATGGTGGGACAATGTGCAGGAATGGATTGACGAACTGAAACACGAATGGCGTAACGACGTTGCGGTACTGCGGGAATGGGTAACAAAGGTCCAAAAAAAATGACCCCGACCGAGGCCGGGGTGCGCGAATACTGCGCCAACACCAGGGAAACTTGAGGCCTGCGCTGTTCTTAAAGTAAGAGTATCGAAGCACAGGCGCGGTATTGGATAAAACGCTCAGCCACTACCTTAGCAAAACTCACATCACATGTTACAAGATTCATTAAAATGTGTGATGTTGAGCCGCGTTTCCAGACAGAAAACATTAATTTGATGATACAGTCAAGCACGGAATGAATTTATTCGCGATCTTGGTTAAATAATAGGCAATTGTGCCAGTTTTTATGCGGTTTTGATTGACGTACTCCGGTAACCGGTTCCATTGATCGCTAGCAGTGATGCTAAAAGAATTTTAGCGCAGATGGCAAATATTTAACTCTATGTAAAACATGTTTTTTTTGTGAGATTGCTGTCTCCCTTTATAAACGGGGCGAGCCGGTGCAAACGGAAGGCGTAATGAAAGTAATTAACTATTAATAAAGATGATTTCGTCATTTTTTCTTCAATTAGCGGAACGATTTTCGACCATGAGGCGAAAAGGGTAAGCGGGGGTCACAAGCGCTCTGAAGGGCCTTTAAGATGAAATTAGCAAAAGCTAATTCACCGTATTTATAAGAATTGTGAATGAATGAGACCGGTTTCAGGCAGCCAATAGCCTTGATTATTTCTTGACCTTTACAGGTTCGTTTTCAGAATGGAACCGATTCCGAATGCGCGGAAGTGATTGAAGCAGTTACTACATTTAAAAAGTGCTTTTGGTAACGGGTAAATGCAAACGTTTACAGTAAGGCAAACTGACGACGCTTTGCTCACGCGTTTTATCTCAAATGAGCAGGTTCTTGTTACAGGGATTCATAAGATCATCACGGATAAATATTCATGAAACAACATAAAAAAACCCGCGGACAGCGGCTCAAAACCTGGGCATTACGCATAACGATCGGCCTGTTCGGGATCGCGATCGCCGGGATCCTGCTTTTCTCTTTTTTGCCTGTTCCTTTTTCTGCCGTGATGGCGGAAAGGCAAATCGGAGCCTGGCTGAAGGGCGATTTCAGCTACGTGGCGCATTCAGATTGGGTGGAGATGAAGGCGATCTCCCCCTGGATGCCGCTGGCGGTTATTGCCTCTGAGGACCAAAAATTTCCCGACCATTGGGGTTTTGACGTTCAGGCAATTCAGTCGGTGCTGGATGGCGAAGAGAGCCGTATGCGTGGGGCCTCTACGCTGTCACAGCAGACTGCGAAGAACGTTTTTTTATGGGATGGGCGCAGTTGGGTACGCAAGGGACTGGAGGCGGGCCTGACGGTCGCGCTCGAAACGGTCTGGACAAAACGTCGTATTTTAACCGTCTATCTGAATGTAGCGGAGTTCGGCGAGGGAGTATTTGGCGTGGAAGAGGCATCGCAGCGCTATTTTCATAAGCCTGCCAGTCATCTGACCATGGCGGAAGCGGCGTTGTTGGCGGCAGTACTGCCGAACCCCGTTCGCTTTCGCGTCGATGCGCCCTCGGCTTATGTCCGCCAGCGGCAACAGTGGATCTTACGGCAAATGCGGCAGCTGGGCGGAGAAGGCTTTCTGAACGCGCACAAGCTGCGCTGAGAGTGAGAAGGGGGTTGCCCTTCAGTATAAAGAAAGGAAAGCGCTCAGGCGCGCTCAGCGCGTCTGAGCCGGTAGTCAGTCCTCATCAAAGCCGGCGTTGAAAAGTTCGATCACCGCCGCCAGGGCTTTTTCTTCTTCCGGCCCGCTGGCTTCGATCTCAATCTGCCCACCTTTCGCCGAATCCAGCATCAGCAGTGCAATGACGCTGCTGGCTTCCGCTTCCGTGCCGCTTTCGTTGCGCAAAAGCACTTCGGCGTCAAAACTCTGCACCAGTTCAAACAGCTTCATCGCCGGCCGGGCATGCATGCCCAGCTTATT